>CALMNJ010000371.1 GCA_937868675.1 uncultured Bacteroidota bacterium
ACGTTTGAGTCAGTAACATTAATGTTTAACTAATAAAAACACAAAAACAATGAACAAAGCAGAATTAATTGATGCCATTGCAGCAGGTGCAAAAGTTTCAAAAGCCGATGCCGGCCGTGCCCTTGACGCTACTATTGAAAGTATCCACAAAGCCCTTAAAAAAGGTGATCGTGTTGGTCTGGTTGGTTTCGGATCATTTTCGGTTTCAAAACGTGCCGCACGTACCGGTCGTAATCCACAAACCGGAAAAGAAATTAAAATCGCTGCTAAAAAGGTAGTGAAGTTCAAAGCCGGTGCTGATCTTGCTGGCTCAGTTAACAAAGGCAAATAATTTCCTTTGAAGGAACTAAAAGCCGCAGCACTTGTGTTGCGGCTTTTTTATTTTCTGTAATTTTTATACAGTAATCCATGAAGAATGTTTCTGCATTTTTAATTCAACATTTAATTCAATCCATCGCACGTAGCTGAAACTAAACCAAGCCGGTGAGGTACTTTTGGAGCAACACTCATAACAGGGAAATTTATCGGGTGAAGAGTTAATGATACCCCTTTCGATCTTTGCTTTTCTCTTCAATATCAATTTCAGTTAAAAGTACATTGCGTTCGTGAAGCAGGAGTTCAAAACTACTATATGTATCCATGTTGAACCTGCGCAGTAAGAGTGTTACGATGGATTTAAGCGAATCAACAAATTTTGCCGGGGTACCATACGTAACAAAAGCAATAAAGGAATAGATAAGAAGCACCACAGAATTGAAACGGAGCATTTCATTAGATGACTTTTTAATACTAAACGGAAGTTTGTAGTATTTCATGTAAAAGTAATTGGCAAGCAACAAACCCAATGCAATGAGAAGACGGGTTAACAACAGGATTCTTTTTTCGGTAAGGCGAATTTCCTCCTTCTTTGCCTGTAAATCCATAATTTTGTCCTCTACTTCTTTGAGACGTTTCTTTTTTTCACCCAGATCGCGGGGTTGATCTTCCCTTAAAAGCTTATTCGCGGCCCAGCCTACCGTAAGAAAAATAACGGCGATAAACAAAATAAGGATTATGAACATCAGGAGATGTCCGATAGGCCGTTTTATTTTTTTGTTCATGTTCACCGCCCGGGCAATGAAAAGATAAAATAAATTAATTTGCCAGGCCATTTGCAAAACGGTTGAAAGCGATTGTTAACAGGGTTTTAAACATATCGGCACTAAAAAACTTCGTAAATCCGCCAGTAAATTATCGCTAATCAAATTTCACAGTTTGAGTCAGGGTAGGAAAGGCTAAATCAGCAATCTGAACAAAGCGCATACAGCGGATAATGGCTGTGTGAAAGTATATAATGATGTATTTGACGAATGTTTTGTCCGGCATGGATTTTAGCCGAAACCAGTTTCTGTATGGCAAGTGCGCCCATCTTATAACACAGGGCCTGGCCGGGCCAGCTGGTGATCCGTTTTATTTCGCGTTCGCATATAGCATCCTGGCCTTTAATGTTTTGTTTCCAGTATTGCAGTGCGTCGTTAAAGCTCCAGCCGTAATAATGAATACCAACTTCCATAACAAGTCTGGCAGATCGTACCAGATTCCACTCCTGCATGCCCAAATATGTATAAGGGTTTTGGTAAAGTCCCATTTCACTTCCCAGATTCTCTGCATAACAGGCCCAACCCTCCATCGTTCCGAAATAAAAAAAGTTACTACTATCAGGCACAGCATAGTGCTGCAGGTGATGCCCCGGAATTGCTTCGTGCATATACAACCAATCAGTGCAGCGGGTATTAAATTTATTCTGAGAGAAATTGAATAAAAATACATCTTTGCGATATGGATTATCATCCCGGTTAAGATACATCCCGGGTGGAGTAGCCACAGTGCCTTCGGGCCATTCCATTGCTTCAATTGCAGGGAGGTTGTAATCATAAAAGCAACGGCTCAGATTTATCCTTACTGTGCTATCGGTTTTATGAAATAATCTTATGATTTGTTCTTTGTCGGTTAAATAAAATTTTTTGTCTTGTAAAACTTTTAAAACATCGCTGTCGTTTTTGAATCCGAGTAATTGGTTCAAACTGTCAATTTTTTTCAGGGCCCGTTTCACCTCATGCTTTCCGGTTTCAATTACTATTTCGGGTGTAACCATTAGCCCGGTAAAGTGTTTAACGTAATAAGCATACCACTTGCGTCCATTTTTCATGTGATATAGTCCTCCAACTGGTATTTCTTTACCAGTCCTTAGCCATTTTTTTTGAAGCCCAATACGTTCAAGGTTTTGCAAACATTCAAATTCCATATGCCGATACAAGATGCTGTCGGATGCATTTTGCAGCTCATTTTTAAGCCGCTTTAACAGCTTTATCTGCTTTGCGAAAAAATTTTCCTGAATTTGAAGTGAATCGCGTGGCGAAACAGCTCTAAGGTTCTCATGATAATCAAGAGTGGTTGGCGGCAATTGCAACGCATTGTATTCAGCGCACCATTGATGGTAAAAGGCAGCCATGTTATTTTTTTGAGCTTTGGTTCCGAAAGCAAAAAGAAACAAACATAAACCAAAGCAAATTCGTTTCCTGATCATGTAGCGCTCTTAAGCCATTGTATTATTTTCTTACCAACTTCCGGATTATAGGAGCCATCATCGGTTACGGCATCTTTAAAATCAGCAGCCTGCTGCATGGAATGACTTGCATTTTTTATTTTTACAAGACTGGCTTTTCCGGGATGGTACTGATTTATGGCATCCACAATAATGCGGTGATCGTCGGCAGCCGAAATATAATCGCCTTCTCCCCACATAATAAGCGCTTTGCCGGTGAATGACTTCCAGGCTCCTGCAATATTAAGCGCGTATAACTGTCGGTTATAATCCTGCGAGCGCAGTTCAAATACCGAAAGGTATTCGGCGCAAACCGGGTTTTTTTCAACCGCCTGCTTTATGGTCATTCCATCGGCAAAATAATAGGCTGAGCATTCGCAGGCTTCTTTAACAAAGGTTTCCGACACTGCAGGATCCATCTGCTCGGCTTCCGCAATGGTACGGCGCGTTTTGGACAGGTACTCTAAAAAACCTGAGCCTATTGTTCCGTATGCAATAATGCCCTTAAGATTGCTTTTTTGCGCGATTACAGGCGCCATTACACCACCCATACTGTGACCAAGCACAAACACACGGCCTGAGTCAACATAGTTGTATTTTTTTATTTCGTTCACCGCGCTGATGTAACCGCTTATTTCGTTATTGAAGCTCACTTCGTTACAGGGTGTACACTTCCGGTTATCGCCTACCCCTGGTTTTTCGGCTCTTACACAAACATACCCTTTGCGGGTAAGCTGGTTGAGCAATTGCACTTCGCTACGCTTGTCATCAAGAGGTGAATCCAGAGAATAACAGCCGATACCGCCGATAAAAACAATCACCGGACGCTTTTCGTTGCCGGGCAATTTGCTAATGATGAGGCGTTGCAATCCATTAACCGTTTGCACCGAAGTGTATTTCATTTCAATACCCACGTGCTGTTCAAAAGGCATGGGCTCAAATACCGAGGTTCCGGTAATTTTTTTACCTTCCCGCAAAAGCTCATAGGTAAACGCTAATCCTCCGTCAGAATTTGCCACGTATCGCACCGCCTGCTCGGGAGTTTTCATGTCAACATCATTGATACGTAACAGTACATCACCTATTTTAAATCCTGCCTTCTCGGCCGTTGATTTGGCTACGATTGATTTTATTAAAAC
>CALMNJ010000372.1 GCA_937868675.1 uncultured Bacteroidota bacterium
CGCCATGTTGATGCCGTATTTGCTACCTCTCACATAACAGTATAGGCAATTAAAAGAGCATGCGCTATAAGGATTTACGGTATAGTCATCCAGAAACCAGGCATCCCGTCGCTTTGTTTTATTAAGGACGGATTTAACATGCACTTCATTTAACATAACCCAATTTTCCACTAAAAGTAACCGAAAAAATATTGATTATCTTTGCCGGTCTTTATTTTGCAGCAGGATTACGACATAATTGTAGTGGGCGCGGGACACGCGGGCTGCGAAGCGGCAGCAGCAGCGGCAAACATGGGGTCAAAAGTGCTGCTCATTACGATGAATATGCAAACCATTGCCCAGATGAGTTGTAATCCGGCCATGGGTGGTATAGCAAAGGGACAAATCGTGCGCGAAATTGACGCCATGGGCGGATATAGCGGAATTGTTTCTGATAAAAGCGCCATTCAGTTCAGAATGCTTAACCGCAGCAAAGGTCCGGCAATGTGGAGTCCTCGCACCCAAAACGACCGAATGCTCTTTGCAGCGTTGTGGCGGCAAATGCTCGAACAAACAAAAAACCTTGATTTCTGGCAGGATATGGTTAGGAGCCTGATTTTGTCTCCTGACGGGAAGCGGGTTGAAGGTGTGGTTACGGGCACCGGCATCAGGTTCACCGCTAAGGCCGTAGTGCTCACAAACGGCACGTTCCTTAATGGCATTATTCACATTGGCGAAAAACAATTTGGTGGCGGAAGAACCGGGGAATCGGCCAGCTATGGGATTACGGAACAATTAGTCCAGATAGGTTTTGAAAGCGGCAGAATGAAAACTGGCACCCCTCCCCGGATAGACGGAAGGAGTATTAATTACGAAGCACTGGAAGAGCAAGGGGGCGACCAGATACCAGATAAGTTTTCTTATTTAGAGAACACTTCGCCATTTACCGGGCTTAACCCCAAAAAGCAAGTACCGTGTTATATTACCTATACCAATCAAAAAGTTCACGACATCTTAAAAACGGGATTCGAAAAATCTCCCATGTTTCAAGGCCGAATACAGGGGCTCGGGCCTAGGTACTGTCCAAGCATTGAAGACAAGATCACCCGTTTTAGCGAAAGGGAGAGACATCAGTTATTTATTGAACCCGAAGGCTGGAACACGGTTGAGATTTACCTCAATGGCTTTTCCTCTTCTCTTCCGGAAGACGTTCAGTATAAGGCACTTAGACTTATTCCTGGGCTTGAGAGCGCAAAAATGTTCAGGCCAGGATATGCTATCGAATATGACTATTTTCCACCAACTCAATTAAAACCAAGCCTCGAAACCCTTCTCGTTGAAAATCTTTTTTTTGCCGGACAAATAAACGGAACCACAGGCTATGAGGAGGCTGCTGGACAAGGATTGATGGCCGGAATAAACGCTCACCTAAAAGTGAAGCAACTAGCCCCCCTTATTCTAAATCGCTACGAAGCCTATATTGGTGTTTTAATTGACGATTTGGTTAACAAAGGAACCGATGAACCATATCGAATGTTTACCTCCAGGGCAGAATACCGCTTGTTGTTGAGGCAAGATAATGCTGATTCAAGGCTTACGCCTATCTCAAACGCGATTGGCCTCGCCTCTGGCGAAAGAATGCAGCGTATTAAAGAAAAAGAGACCAGATATAATGAGATCATTCATCATTTCAAAAATAATAGTGGGGAGCCTGGCGCGTTGAATAGTTTTCTGGAGTCAATCGGTTCGGCGACGCTTAATCAAAAGACGAGGTATTTCAACATTCTTTCACGCCCCAGTATTTCAATCGAAAAATTGAGCCGCCACGATAATGACCTTAAAGTTTTCCTTCTAAAATTTGATAACGAGACAATTGAACAGGCAGAAATACTAATGAAGTATGAGGGGTATATTGAGCGGGAGCGGGAAAACGCATTAAAATTAAAGCGCCTGGAGGAATATAAAATCAAAGACAACTTTAGTTACGACGAAATTGGTGGCCTGGGAGCTGAAGCTATTGAGAAGTTTAGGAAATATAAACCAGCAACAATAGGTCAGGCAAGCAGAATATCCGGAATAAGCCCTTCGGATATTTCGGTCCTTCTTATCCATTTGGGCCGTTAATGTTTCACGTGAAACCAATATAACATGTTTAATCATTCATTTTGTCCTGTTTGCAAGGGCAAGCAGTTTAAGAGCTACTTAACCTGCACCGACTTCACAGTTTCTAAAGAGCGCTTTAATATTGTAGAATGCAACAATTGCTCCTTTAAATTCACTAATCCTTTACCCGAATTAAATATATTGGGTAATTACTATAAGTCGGAAGACTAT
>CALMNJ010000373.1 GCA_937868675.1 uncultured Bacteroidota bacterium
ACATAGTTATTATTAACGGCGAGGGCATTAAAACCATTTGAGCTAACAGCAGTGGGGAGATAATAGGCTTTGTTGGTGTTTTCGGTAAGTACCGTAAAAGTGGTTGGAGAGGTCCAGTTATTTCCATTAAACGTGGAGTTTACAGCAGTAATCTTGTTTGAAACAAGTCCATTACCGGCATAAATAACAAAAAGGTTTCCTGCATTATCAATGGCATGCGATACAACATCAAGCCCAATGCTGCTTACCGCGGGATTGAAACTGGTTACCTGCAACGAAGCATTGCTATTATTTATCGTAGCGGCAGTGTTATTTGAATTGGTGCCACCCCCCATAATGAACACATCGGCGGTGCTGCAATGGAAGCCAAAATCCCATATTTCGCGGAAAAACGCGTGTGGCACCGTAATGAAATTATCGTAATTGCCAACCGCATCCAGCCTTATAACCTGAGCCCCTGCAGTTACTACACCCTGGCCAACGTAGGTTTTGGAATTCAGTTTGTTTACTCCAAAATTACTTGCAGGGCCGGCACCGGTCCATCCCACCGAACTCACAACCCCGCTAAAGGTCCATTGAAGCACGCCGGCTGTGTTATACATCGAAACATACCATGGCGAAGTGCCTCCGTAAAAAAACGTATTACCTCCATAGTCATAGTCAACATCATAGGCCGGATACTGGCTCAGTGGTGTATTGGTACTGGTTACCCAGGGGTCAACAGTCAGTGTTTTATGTTTGTCATAACCATCCGGGAATGAAAATTTTACCGTATCACCAACCAGATGAAAGGCAGAGCTTACGGTTTTTTCGTTTTCTCCAAACGAAAACGGTTCATGTTCGGTAATATCATAAAGAGGAGTTTTTATAACGATGGAGCCATTGCTGGTTTTTATTTTCTTAACGGCCCCTGTATAAAGGATTTTAACCTTATCCGGATCAGCTCCGGGATGAACAATGAGGCTGTACTTTATACCATAATTCTTGTTTTTAGGAATAATAAACTCTACATCAATGTGGTTGTAAACATTTTTGTAGGTCAGCTTTTTAAAAGTATAAGCGTTTTTTTCTTTGGTTCCGTAAGTAATATAATGTGGCTGCCTGTCGCCGGCAACCACCTCTATCTGCCCTTGATTGGCGCCTGCCCAGTTCATGTTTACGTAATAAACTTCGGGTTCTTTTTGCCTTACGCTCTTACCCCTTTCCAGGCGCTCCATATCTTCCTCCGAAAGTGGAAACTCTTAACTGAGTTCGTAAACAAGCACCCATTCAGTAAAGTAAACACGGTCGCCACCATGGTCGTATGCATACAGAATCTTACCCAGTTTTTTTTCCTGTGCGCCGTATTGTCCGGAATTCTGCTGAAAAACCCTCGTACCGAAGATGTCATTATCGGCTACAAAAATCTTTGAGGAAAATCCTGTCGTGTTTTGCTGGGAGTAACTTTTGCTGCTCAGGCAAAAGAAAAACACAAGCATTGCGTATAAGGTTCTGTTTTTCAAAACATAAATAAAGTGTACAGCAC
>CALMNJ010000374.1 GCA_937868675.1 uncultured Bacteroidota bacterium
CAACCCGCAAGCCTTTCAAAAATTCCCTGCTACACACCACAGGTGTTAAATGCTGAATTTTTGAAACTCCCTTTTGAGGCCGCTTGATTTCTGTGCTAAAATTTTATGAGGCCGTCCAACTAAAAGTGCTATCGCTACATGCAATCGCGTAAGCCCGCATTGCGTGCGCTGGCCTGCCAAAAATGGAAGCCGATGAGAGGTGAAACCAGAAAACAAGATTTTAGCGCGCCCGGCAATGCGCTTAGCACATTTGAGTCTTTGGTTCGTTTTGTTTCAAACATGGAGTCAGTTTCCTGTAACAAAAAGCCCCTCAAAGGCTGCCGGAATTAATTAACCGCCCTTTACTTATAAATTGTGTTTTATTGACGATTGAAACTTGGGCTTTTTGTTAATTTTACTGGTTAATGACAAGCGAAAAGCCGGCGCGCAGGTCGCGCAAATATGTTATCTGGCTGTGGGTGCTGCTGTTTGGGCCCTTTTTTGGCATATTTACCATTGTATTCCTTACTGCCATTGGTACCTTTGGCCCACTGCCCGAGGTAAAAGAGCTGCTTAACCCTAAAAACAGTCTGGCCACCGTGGTGTATAGCGGCGACCTTAAAATCATAGGCAAATACTACAGCGAAAACCGCGTAAATGTAAACTTCAGCCAGCTTGATAAAGACCTGGTGGACGCCCTGATTGCCACCGAAGATGAACGGTTTTATGAGCACAACGGGGTGGACATGAAAGCCCTGGCCCGATCGTTTTCGGGTATATTTTTGGGCGGCAGTAAAGGTGGCGGCAGCACCATTAGCCAGCAGCTGGCTAAAATGATGTTTCCGCGCGAAAAGCTGAGCAAACCCGAACTGGCCATACGAAAGGTGAAGGAATGGATCATTGCCACCCGCCTCGAAAAGCTTTATACCAAAGAAGAAATACTGGCCCTGTACCTGAACAAGTACGATTTTTTAAACCTGGCCGTTGGCATTAAATCGGCATCGCAGATTTATTTTAACCGCAGCCAGGACAGCCTGCAGATAGAACAGGCGGCTATGCTGATAGGCATGGCCAAAAACTCGGCCTATTTTAACCCGATACGATACGAGGAACGCACAAGGCAACGCCGCAATGTGGTGCTGGCCCAAATGGTAAAAAACAAATTTCTGACGCCCGAAAAATACGACAGCCTCAAAATGCTTCCGCTGGGCATTTCGTTCCATCCCGAAGATCACAACGATGGACTGGCCACGTATTTCAGAGAGTATTTGCGCGACAATTTCCTTGACGACTGGTGCAAAAAACACGTCAACCCCGAAACCGGCAAGCCTTACAATATATACAGGGACGGGCTTCGGATTTACACCACCATTGATTCGCGCATGCAGCAATACGCCGAGGAGGCGGTGAACGAGCACATGCGCAGCCTGCAAAAAATGTTTGACAAGGATTTGAAGAACAAAAAAAATTCGCCCTTTGCCTGGAATGTGAGCAAGCAGGAAATTGAGAACATGATGAACAGTTCGGTAAAGCGAAGCGAGCGCTACCGCGAGCTGAAACAACAGGGACTGAACCATGAAAAAATTGTAGAAACCTTTAAGAAACCCGTGCCCATGAAAGTGTTTAGCCTGCGCGGCGAACTCGACACCATTATGACGCCTTATGACAGCATTAAATACTACAAGGGCTTTTTGCAAACGGGCTTTATGGCCATGGAGCCGCAAACCGGCTATGTAAAGGCCTGGGTGGGCGGCATCAATCACAAACATTTTAAATATGATCACGTAAAAGTGGGACGCCGCCAGGTAGGCTCTACTTTTAAAACCTTTGTGTATGCCATGGCCATTCAGGAAGGCCTTTCGCCCTGCTACCAGCTGCCCTGTGTGCGCACCTGTGTAAAAGATGGAAACGGCAAGGACTGGTGCCCCGACAATTCGGGTGGTGAAGAAAAATTTGAGAACAAAATGATCACCCTTAAAATGGCGCTGGCGGTTTCGATCAATTATGTGAGTGCCGCGCTTATTAAGCGTTATGGTCCGCAGGCTGTGGTGAGTCTGGCCCAACGCATGGGCGTTACCTCGCCCATGGATCCGGTGCCGGCTATTTGCCTGGGCACGCCGGATATATCGGTGTTTGAAATGGTGGCTGCCAACGCCACCTATGCCAACAAGGGAACCTATATACAGCCTACCTTTATTACGCGCATCGAGGATAAGAACGGAAAAGTGCTGGAAGAATTTATTCCGAAAACCGACGAGGTGTTTAGCGAGGAAAAAGCGTATGCCATGATACAACTGATGCGCGGCGTGTGCGATTACGGAACCGGCAGCCGCCTGCGCTTTAAGCACAATTTGCGCAACCAGATTGCCGGAAAAACCGGCACCACCCAAAACAATTCCGATGGCTGGTTTATTGGATTAACGCCTGATTTGGTGGCCGGCGCCTGGGTGGGTGGCGAAGACCGCAGCATTCACTTTAATTCGATGGAGCAGGGGCAGGGTGCTACCATGGCCTTGCCTATCTGGGGCATTTTCTTTAATAAGATATACAACGACAAAACGCTTAAAGTAAGCAAAGGCGATTTTCAACGGCCCAAAGATATGGACCCCCGGCTGGAAATTGATTGCAGCAAATACGATGCGGACATGGATGTGCCTCAGGACGACGGCAGCTCTATTTTTGACGCGCCATAATACAGCGTAATGAAGCACGTTTTTAAAAAGAACCGCTACCCTTTCATTCTCATCCTTATTCTTTTGCTTGCCGAAGCACTGGTTAATCCGCTGGGCGAGTTTCCGCTCAACGATGACTGGTCGTATTCCAAATCGGTGCTGATGATGCACCGCGACGGGCACTACTACATTGGCGACTGGGGCTCGATGATGCTGGCGGGGCAAATTGTGTGGGGCACTTTGTTTGTAAAGGCATTTGGTTTCTCTTTTTTTGTGCTTCGGCTCTCTACGCTGGTATCCTGTGTTATTGGTTTGCTGGTGATGTACAGGCTGGTGGTTTCCATTACAAAAAACAACGAAGCTGGTTTTACTGCCTCACTGGTGCTTTTGTTTAATCCGCTTTGTTTTAATTTATCCAACACGTTTATGACGGATGTGAACTTCAACACCTGGTTGCTGCTCACCTTTTATTTTGCGTACCTTTTTTACAGCGGCGGCAGCGCCTGGTATTTTGTGCTGGTGCTGTTTATGTCGCTGGTGCTGGCGCTTACGCGGCAGTTTGGCCTCATGCTGCCTTTTTGTTTTGCACTGGGCTGCCTGCTGGCGCCGCGGCGCAGGCTTTTGTATTTTGTGCTCGCGCTGCTGGGCGCCGCATTGGTGCTGTTTATTTTTAAATGGTACGATGCGTACCTTATCCGCACGC
>CALMNJ010000375.1 GCA_937868675.1 uncultured Bacteroidota bacterium
GGTGGCGAAGCCTATGCCGCGTGGGCCAAAGAACATAACGAAAAACATCTGGCCGCACTCGAAACCGACGCGGGGGGGTTTACGCCACGCGCCTTTGGAATTGATACACTGAACGGGCTTTATAAAAAAGCCGTAAAATTTAAACCATTGTTTGCACCCTACCTCATTGAACGTTTTGACCAGGGTGGTGGCGGTGCCGACATTGGGCCGCTTGAGAAGACCGGCGTTCCGTGCATGGGTTATGAACCCGACAGTCAGCGGTATTTTGACATTCACCACACGGCCCAGGACACCTTTGATAAAGTAAATAAGCGCGAACTGGAGCTTGGTGCTGCGGCCATTGGTGCCCTGCTTTATCTGCTAGACAAAGACCTATAATCCGGGTTTGGCCAATTCCTGCCCCGGCCTGAAGGGGCGGCTATTACTCTCCAAACTTTTCTTCCAAAAATTAAAGTAAGCCCGGTAACCTGTTTAGCTGCTTTTCAAATAATCTTCAAAAAACAGCGCTTAATAGACCACCGGCCTCATCCTATAAAAGCTACCCGGCTTTGACTTTTTGCGCCTGCATCTTTGCTCCAGCAAATTACCATCCATGAAAAATCAACACCTTCCAAAAGCCCTGATCGCAACAGTGGCCTTTTGTTTTTTACTATCGGCCTGCGGCAGCAGAGCTCGCAAAATAACGGCCATCAACCCCGCCTTCTCGAAATACATCAGCGGATACACGAGTGGCAACATTTCGCGCAAAACAGTCATTCGTATCGAACTTGCCCAATCCATTCTGTCAAACGCATCGGCTACTCTAAACACCGGCGATCCCGCCAAAGACGCAGAAGCAGCAGCAAAACAAATCGTGAACGCCATGCCCGACAGTAATCTCCTGAAAGAGCTGATTGTGTTTGAGCCCGAAATAAAAGGCAAAGCCGTTATGACCAGCGACCGGGTGCTGGAATTTACACCCGATAGTGCGTTACCAAGCAACCAGTTTTATGACGCAGAACTTAAACTCGGAAAACTACTCAAGGTTGAAAAAGAACTGGAGGATTTTACTTTTCAGTTCTCAACCTTCCCACAAAACATGTTTGTAACAGTAAATGGCTTAAGAAGCTACGACAACAACGACATTGAATGGCAGCGACTTCAGGGTAGCATTACCACTTCGGATTATGAGGATAGCCAAAAACTTGAAAAAACCATCACGGTAACACAAAATGGCAAAAAGGTACCGGTAAGGGTATACACAGTTTCAACAAACGAATTTGGATTTGAAGCCGACAGTATTAAACGTGGACCATCGGAAGGCACAGTAACCGTTAACTGGGACGGTTCGGCCATTGACGCACCTGCCAAAGGAAGCAGCGAAGCCATTGTGCCGGCACTCGGCGATTTTTATGTAACCAACGCCGTGGTAAACAACGACGATGACCAGTCTGTTGATCTCACGTTCAGCGACCCCATACTCTCCGCCCAAAAACTTAAAGGCATTATCACCATAACCGGTGTAGAAGGCCTCACCTACTCCATTTTGGGGAATCTCGTAAAAGTCTATTTGCCGAATCGCATCATCGGCGATAAAACAATTGGTGTTTCAACCGGTATTAAAAACTTCAAAGGATATAAAATGAATAATCCGTACAGTACCGGCCTCACGTTTGAAGAACCCAAACCATTGGTGCGTGTAAAAGGCAACGGTACCATACTCCCCAACAGTTCAGGCCTTATCTTTCCATTTGAAGCCGTGGGACTAAAAGCCGTTACAGTCCGGATACTTAAGATTTATGAAAACAACGTCCATCAGTTCCTGCAAACAAACAACCTTTCCGGCAGCGATGACCTTTACCGTGTGGGCAAAGTGATGGCCGAAAAAAAGATTGCGCTCGATTACAACAAAAAAGCGAACCTCAAGGAATGGAACACCCATGTGATTGATCTGCGCAACATGATTACCCCGGAGCCAGGTGCCATTTACCGGATCAGCATAAAATTTGATAAGGACGATGCTTTGTGCGATTGTTCAAATACCGAAAGTGAAGCGTCAGAAAACGAAGATTACGATGACGGTTACTACGAAGAAGTAACAAACACCGGTCAGGATGAAACATGGAACGAAAACACCTGGTACAGTTGGGGATCCGATAACGGCTACCAGTCGTGGGGCGGTTATGACAATAATTATGGCCCATGCAATCAATACTATTACAGAGGCAAAGCCGTGAGCCGCAATATTCTTGCCTCCGACCTCGGGCTTATTTACAAACAGGACGATTCGCATGTTACCCATGCCTTTGTAAGCAATCTTATCACTGCACAGCCGGTGGCCAATGCCCGTGTTGAATATTACGACTTTACAAAGCAGCTATTGGGAGCGGGGAACACCAACAGCAGCGGCATGCTTGATTTAGAACTCAAAAACAAACCGTTTCTGATGGTGGCCAAATGGGGGCAGCAGAGGGGTTACCTGAAACTTGGCGATGGCCTCAGTAATTCACTGAGCAAATTCGACATAGAGGGAGAAGTAGTGCAAAAAGGGGTGAAAGGGTTTATATACGGAGAACGCGGCGTGTGGCGTCCGGGCGATTCGCTTTATCTCAATTTTATTCTTGAAGACAAAGACAAAAGGCTTCCTGCCGGACACCCGGTTAAGTTTGAACTGCAGGACCCAAACGGTCAGGTTGTTTACACGGTAACAAAAACCAAACACCTGAATGGCGTTTACGATTTCCGCACCAACACATCGGCAGAGGCACCAACCGGTAATTATACCGCAAAAGTTAAGATTGGAAACAGACAGTTTATGCAAACCGTAAAAATTGAAACGGTGAAGCCGAACAGGCTTAAAATTTATATCAACTTTGGTTCCGGCAAAAAAGACAGTGTTGCAAAAATTACGGCCAAATGGCTGCACGGCGCGGTAGCAAGAAACCTTCACACTACCATTAACGTGAGCATGAATCAAACCGAAACTTCGTTCGGAAAATACAGGGATTATGTGTTCGACTCGCCCATCCGCAGCTATTACACCGAATCGGAATATGTGTTCGACGGCACCCTGAATGAAAAGGGAGAGGCAGAATTTTCACCCAAAAGTGTAAATGACAACACAGCGCCCGGCATGCTGCGCGCCACTTACCTTACCAAGGTTTTTGAAGAGGGTGGCGATTTCAGCATTGATCGCATTAGCACCAACTACTCGCCTTACAACACTTACATTGGCCTTTGCTCTCCCGAAACCGACACTTATGACCACACCCTGGAAACCGGAAAAGGTTACAATTTTAAAGTGGTAGCACTTAATGAGAATGGTGCGCTTAGCGATGCGCAACAAGTGCAGGTGAAAATATACAAAATCCAGTGGCGCTGGTGGTACGAGCGCAGCTACGAAAATTTAACTGAGTATATTTCGCGCAACAGTGCCACCGTAGTTAAAGACACCATGCTTAAAACACAAAAGGGCATTTCCACTTTCC
>CALMNJ010000376.1 GCA_937868675.1 uncultured Bacteroidota bacterium
TTCAGTATACTGCTGGTAATAGGAGGTTTTTTAGGTTATACACAATACCGTACCAGGGCCATTAAAAAAGAAAATAAGATACTGGAAGCCAAAGTGGCCGAGCGCACCAAAGAGCTGCACGAAAAAAACCTCGATATCATGGCCAGCATTAATTACGCGAAGCGCATACAGGAAGCCATGTTGCCGGCCCGCGACCAGATTTTTATGAAATTTGAAAAGGTATTCATTCTGTACCGTCCAAAGGATATTGTGAGCGGCGATTTTTACTGGTTTGGCGAAAAAAACGGTGTACGAATTTTTGCCGCTATAGACTGCACTGGTCATGGCGTACCCGGTGCCTTTATGAGTATGATAGGGCATAACCAGCTTAACCAGATAGTAATGGAGAAGGGAATCACCGAGCCTGGCGAAATACTAAATCATCTTCATCGTGGCATACAGGCTGCCCTGAGGCAGGGACACAACGAAATAAGTACCAACGATGGCATGGATTGTTCGCTGTTGGCGCTAGACGAAAAAGGCGAAGCGCAATGGGCTGGTGCAAACAGACCGCTGGTTATGGTAGCTCCCAATTCGGAATTCTCCCGTCTGGAGGGCGACAAGTTTCCGGTAGGCGGTGCTCAGGCCCATGTGGATCGTGTTTTTACCACCCATCAGGTCAACGCCGTGAAAGGCACCATGGCTTATATGTTTTCCGATGGGTATGCCGATCAGTTTGGTGGCGAGAAAGGCAAAAAATTCATGGTAAAAAAACTGCACGAAACGCTCATCGCCATTCATTTAAGTGCACCCGAACAACAGCGCGATGAGCTCGAACGCCGCTTTCTGGAGTGGATGCATCAGCACGAACAGGTTGACGATGTACTGGTAGTTGGTATTGGCTTGTAAAAATAACCGCAGCATTAAATTTTAATTATATTTGTTAGGATAAATCTCTTCCATAACAAATGCCTTTGATGAAAAAAAGCTTCTTTCTTACAACCCTCTACATGATAAGTTTAATTATTTTATTTACCACCTGTAAGAAGAAAGAAACACAGCAGGTGGATAATGAATCCCAGTCGGTTGTTGACAATGCAGTAGCGGATCAGGAATACATGGCGGTAGTGCCAACAACCCAGCAGCTTGCCATAAAAACCAAAGGTACCGGCGCACAGGGTCGCGAGCTCGCGGCTTGCGATACACTTACCCGTATCAGTGGCGATACTTTGTTTGGAACAACCGGACACGTTGACCCAACCTATACCACTAATGTAGGAAGCAGTAATTGCAATCTTATAATGCCCGATGGAAAACTTCGCTCCGGCTTCCTGTCAATACGGTTTACTAACAAACTCAGAATAGCCGGTGCAAAAATGATCATTAAAATGAACACTTATAAAGCCTCTGGAATCCAGTATGCATGCGATAGCATGGTGGTTACAACTGTTACCTCAACCCCGCTTTACACCACCTTTAATGTAAAACTCGTTAACGGAATATGCAGTACGCAGGCCTGGGCCATCAAATACAGTCTGGATCGAACCATCACCAATTACTTTAATGGCAATCCTTCCGGCACAGAGCCATACACCTCGATTTTTGGTACCGCCAGTGGAGTAAACCGCTCGGGCAGGGCTTTTAGTGTGAACATACCCTCGTTAAACACACTCATTAAGCACAGGAACTGCCAGTACATTGACAAGGGAATAATGGAGCTGACCCCTGATGGTTTTACCACACGAACCGTTGATTTTGGCTTCGGTTCTTGCGATGATGACGCCACTTATTCGGTTAATGGTAATACAGTTGCGTTTAAATTAAAATAATTTATATTTGTACGGCGTAAAGTAAATGGACGTATACGACATATACGACAAGATGGAGCGGAATAATATTCTCCTTTCATTTAAAGGGGAAATTACATCCGACCTTCTCGCATCCATACTTCAGATCATGGAAACCAAAATGGATAACATGAATGAGGAACCCAAAATCAAAAAAAAGGTTTACAACGTACTGGTAGAATGCCTTCAGAACCTTTATCATCATCTTGATGAGATATCCGAAGCCTCTTCTGACAAAGTGCGCTCTGCCATATTTACCATTGGTAAAAAAGACAACAAATACTCCATTATTACCGGAAATTATATTTTAAACGAAAACATTGGAGGCCTTCGCCGAAGGCTGGATGAGGTAAACTCACTCAGCAAAGAAGAGTTGAAAGAGTACTATAAAAAGGTACTCAATAATGGCGAAATGTCAATGAAAGGCGGTGGCGGGCTCGGTATGATAGATATTGCCCGAAAAACGGGTGAAAAATTGGAGTATAATTTTTTGGAAATTGACAATAAAGTTTCTTTCTTTACGCTTAATATCAAAGTATCAAATCAACAAAATTAAAATTTATAGTTATGGAAAAATACTCTATTGAAGGCACACCGAAGACTCCCAGCATCAACTTCGATCTGAATGGTGGTGTATTGGAGGTGAGAGGTCGCTCAATTCCCGAGAATTCAATTGAATTCTACAAGCCTTTGGTGGATGCGCTGGATAAATATGCGGCCAGTCCAAAACCCGCAACCACTGTTAATGTTCAACTTGAGTATTTCAATACATCCTCTTCAAAATGTATTTTGGATGTTTTTAAGAAGTTGGAAGGAATCAACAAAGGCGGAAGCGCCGTTACTATTAACTGGCATTACGAAGAAGACGACGAGGATATGCTCGAAGCCGGTGAGGATTATCAGGCCATTATCAATGTGCCGTTCAAGATGATCATGGTGAACGAGTAAAAACAGATTTTTTACCTCAGAACCCTGCCCACGGCAGGGTTTTTTATTAATTTTGTTTCCCTTACAAAGTAATTATGTCAGCCTCAACAAAAGAAATATTAGGAGCCAGCGGCGAACAGCTTTTAAGCCATGTTTGCAAAACCATTAGTAAAGAAAACATACACCAGCCGGGCCCCGATTTTGTGGACCGCATTTTTACAGGGTCAAACCGCAGTCCACAGGTTCTGCGAAGCCTTCAGCAATTATATTCCACGGGACGTTTGTCAGGATCGGGATACATGAGTATTTTGCCGGTTGACCAGGGTATTGAACATAGTGCCGGTGCCAGCTTTGCCCCTAATCCTATTTATTTTGACAGTGAGAATATTGTAAAACTGGCCATCGAAGGTGGCTGTAACGCGGTTGCTTCAACCTACGGTGTTCTGGGCTCTGTAGCCCGAAAATATGCACACCATATTCCATTTATTGTAAAAATAAATCATAACGAATTCCTTACTTATCCAAACAAATTTGATCAGATCATGTTTGGAAGCATTAAAGATGCATGGAATATGGGCGCTGTGGCAGTTGGGGCAACCATTTATTTCGGATCGGCTGAGTCTTCAAGGCAAATTGTTGAAGTGGCCAAAGCATTCGAAATGGCTCACGAAATTGGCATGGCTACTGTATTGTGGTGCTATACCCGCAACAGTG
>CALMNJ010000377.1 GCA_937868675.1 uncultured Bacteroidota bacterium
GGGTTGTTAATTAGCTTTTTGTGTGCAGCTTTTAAACTCAATTTATTATCTTTAAAATCGTTATTACACAATGTATAAAAGGCTGCGGCTATTCCTGTTTTTTGTAAGCTTCGTAACCGTGGCCAGCCTGCCTGCACAAATCCAAAATCCGTTCCAAACCAAAACCCTGCGCATTACCTCCGACACCATGCTGATTGACAGCCTGAGCCTGCTGCCCGGCAGTGTGCAGCTGCGCTGCTTCCCTGCCGATAGTAGCGTGGCGCCACGGGTGGACTATGCACGCCACAGTCTTATTTTTAAAGGCCGCCGCCCCGACAGTGTAAGCCTGAGCTACAAGCGCCTGCCATTTAACCTCGAAAAAAAACACTATCACAAAGATGCCTCTGCGCTTTACCGCGACCTTTCGCGGCCCAACAACCCCTTTAGCATCAGCTACGGTAACCGAAGCGGCCGTGACAACCTGTTTATCAACGACGGGCTCAACAAAAACGGTAACATCAGCCGCGGCATTTCCTTTGGCAATAATCAGGACGTGGTGGTAAACTCCAACCTTAACCTACAGGTAAGCGGCAAGCTTACACCGGAAATAGACATGGTGATGGCTGCCACCGACAACAACATCCCCTTTCAGGCCGACGGCACCACGGCCCAGCTGCAGGAGTTTGACAAAGTGTATGTTCAGCTCAACAACAGCAACACCAAATTGGTGGTAGGCGATTATCAGTTGTCGCGCCCCCAGAACAGTTACTTCATGAGTTTTTACAAACGCGCCCAGGGCATTTATCTCGAAAACAGTTACCGCGACAGCAGCGCAAAAAAACCGCTGATTTTTAAAACACAGGTTTCCGGCGCAGTGTCGCGCGGCAAATTTTGCCGGCAGGTGTTTTTTGGCACCGAAAGCAACCAGGGCCCTTACCGCCTGCGGGGAGCCGGCAACGAGCCCTTCATTATTATTCTTAGCGGCACCGAGCGTATTTATATTGACGGCAAGCTGTTGCAGCGCGGGCAGGAAAACGATTACATCATTGACTACAACACCGCCGAAATTACCTTTACCGCCCGGCAGATCATAACCAAGGACAAACGCATTGTGGCCGAGTTCCAGTATGCCGAGCGCAACTATGCACGCTCGCTGTTTTTTTTCGGCGAAGAAATTCAGGCCGGCAGGGGCAAGGTTTTTTTTAACGTGTTTTCGGAGCAGGACAACAAAAACAAACCTTTGCTGCAAACCCTGTCGCAGGATCAGAAAAATATTTTGTTCAGCGTGGGCGACAGCGTAAATGATGCGGTGTACCCGGGCGCCACTGCCGGCGCCTTTAACAGCAACGATGTTTTTTACCGCAAAACCGACACCGTTACCGCCGATGCCACGTACCCCGGGGTTTTTGTTTACAGCACCGATTCCGGCGTGGCCAAATACCATGTGGTGTTTAGCGATGTGGGCGCCGGCCGGGGCCATTATCAGCGCATCAGCTCGGCCGCAAACGGCAAGGTTTATCAGTGGCTGGCGCCGGTGGGCGGTGTTTTGCAGGGCAACTACGAACCCGTAGTACAACTGGTTGCGCCCAAAAAAAACCAAATGCTCACCGGCGGTTTCTCCTACTCATTTACACCGGACAATACCTTCACCGCCGAAGGCGTTTACACCAAAAACGACATTAATACGTTCAGCAACAAAAACAAGGGCAACGACGAGGGCGCGGGCCTTAAGCTCAGCAGTCGCAACGTAACACACGCCCGCCAGGGCCCTGCGAAGGAAGACGTGACGCTACTTTATAATTTTAATTATGAATTCGTGCAACAACGCTTCGTGCAGATAGAACGATTCAGGCCCATTGAGTTTGACCGCGACTGGAACCGCCCGCTCACCGGCCTGTTGCGCAACGACCAAAACCTTGCCTCGGCCGAACTGGGCGTTACAAAAGGCAGCCGCTCGGTGGTGTACACCTTCAACACCTTTAACGAAGGCAA
>CALMNJ010000378.1 GCA_937868675.1 uncultured Bacteroidota bacterium
CACCCGGAGGCACTGGTTGCTATAACCGTGTAAAATGAACTTGTTGAGGGTGTAACTGCAACCGACGATCCGCCCGTATTTTGCGGATACCATGTGTAGTTTAAAGAACCGGTAACGGTTAGTGCCGCTGAAAATCCGTTACAAACACCCGGCGTACTTGAGCTGATTCCAATCACCGGCTCGGGGATAACAGTAATGGTTTTTACGGCGGTTGTTGAGCAGTTTCCGGTAGATCCCAACAATGTGTAATTAGTGGTAACCGTTGGCGTTACCACAATTGAACCTGAACTCACATTACCAGGCAACCAGGTATAACTTTGGGCGCCACTGCCAGTAAGCGTTATTGATACGCCCGGACAGGCCGTTTGTGTGCTTGCCGTAATGGATAATGTATTTACAACATTGTTCGGAGTATAAATAAGATTTCGGTTGAAAAGAGGCCCTACCGTGTTACTGGCGCCTGCCAGGGCCCCATAGCTGGTGTTTGAACAGGGCAAAGACGCTGCGATTACAATACCCGGACCACCTGGCAACAAGCTGGTTGTAATGGTCGAAAGGTTGCTCAGGCTGGTAAGTATTGCTCCGGTACCGCCCCCACCGCCAGGACCAACACATCCGTAGGTTGGATTTTGCATGCCGCCGGTGCCGCCATTTGCCATAGCGGTAAAAGTACCTGCGATAGAATTCGTTTTCAGAAAAATAACCCCGCCTGCACCACCGCCGCCTGCGCCATCTGCAATACCATAAGCAACCACTGAAACGCTGTTACCATTGGCCGCCATTTTTCGGCTGTTGCCGTTTATTGTGCCGGCGCTTATTATAATTATCCCTCCCCCATATTCTCCGTTGGAGCCTACGCCGTTATTATCATCTCCGCGCCCGCCGCCGCCGCCCATAAAAAACTTATTGCTGTTATAAAAACTGCTAAGATCAACCCCTCCAACACCGCCATTGGTTTGATTGCAGCCAACCAGTGAGTTTCCACCAAGTCCGCCGCTGGTAAAGTTTGAGCCGCCGCCACCGCCGTGATTGTGTTTATTGCCACCACCACCGCCATTCACCAGAGGGCCTCTACCGGCTAATTTTGAAGGCGATAACACACCGATACCCTCCCCTTTTTCGGCGCCGCCGGATGACCAGGAGGAGGTAGAGCTTTGTGTAAGCGGGTAATAGTACCCTGGCGAACCAGCTCCACACCCTCCATCCGGATTGTTGGATATTATCCCGGGTCTGAACCCTTTACCTGTAACATCAATATCATTGCCAAGTGAAAGAGTGTTTACAACATTAAAAACCAGTACACCGCCTATTTGTCCATTCCAGGGCGAACAGGTAAGAAGGCTCGAAACGTTAGCGTTTATATAATTTCTTGCCCGGACGAGTTGCACAAAACCACTCACATCATAGTAGTTTACCAGCTTTCCATTAAGGGTAATTGTGTTTGTTGAAATAGCTGTAACTCTCGCTATTTCATAGTTGCCTGCCCTGTTTATGTTAACAACACTTCCAAACGTAGAAGAGTTTGTCGAATCAAAATTAGCCCCCTTCATCTGAATGATGAGTACCGTATCGCCAACAGCAAAGTTACTTCCGGTGGTAACCGCCACCTTATTGAGGCAGGGAACTGTGTCTATGGCAACAACGGGTGAGTAGGCATTAATGACGCCTCCTATTGTAGTGGTTTGTGCGTTTATACTCAAGGTAATAAAAAGCAGCCCAATTACTAGGAGGTATATAGGTTTGGTTTTCATTTCAGAACAGTGCTGAAATTAAGGTGTTAAACAAATATATGAAAAATAGTATGGACTGGTTAAGGCATATATCTATGAAATAGGGATTAACGAAAAGATACCAGGTAAGTTTTAAAATTAATTCCGCTTTCACGTTTCTAGAAACTGTCGCAATGATCCTGTTAATCTTTCAGAGCCCTGCGAAATTAAATTTTACCAGCCCTTGGGTAAATTCAAAGCCCCTT
>CALMNJ010000379.1 GCA_937868675.1 uncultured Bacteroidota bacterium
GTTGGCCCTGTCTCCGCATTTACTTACAGCTGGACTGAAGCGGCCAACGCACCTCCAATCAGTCTCACCAGCAAGTTCACCTCAACTGTTTCGGTATTTCCTCAAAACTCAACAACTTATTCCACCGAGGTAAGAGATTCAAGAGGCTGCGTGTCTCTTGACAAACTGGTAACCGTTACGGTACTTCCAAGGCCGCTAACGGCAATAGCTATACCTACCATCAATAACGTACCCACCAACACGCTATGTTACGTAGGTCTCAATCCCGGGCCGGTAGATGTAATTTTAACGCTTAGCGGGTCGAATAAAAACACCAACCTTCCATTTGGTGTAGTGCCAACCTATACCTGGCAGTCGCCTTACAACCTACCTTATAATTCAATACTTACACCACCAAACAATCCTGCGGTTGTGGTGAGTGCTCCTTTAAGACTACCCAGTATTGTTACCTACACTCTGCTGTCAGGTTACAATGGCGTACTGGGATGCCGGGTGGCCGATACGGTTAGTGTTCGGGTAATTGACTGCCGTCCGGTTACTACAGTATCCTTTATCACCGCCGAGAAGGTTGATACGATTTGCGCACGCAGCTGCATCACTTTTATTAACCTCACTGACACAATGGCTGGTGGCACGCAAACACTTACCTGGGATTTTAAAGGTGGTTCTCCGGCCACATCAAACGCTTCGATACAAACGGTTTGTTATAATATACCAGGTAAATACCCTGTTATTCTAACGGTTGCAAACCCTTATCCGAAGAATCCATTAAACGGTGTGCCCGGAAGTACGAACAACGCCGGTGTAAACAACATGGTAAAGGTTGTTGAAATACCGAATGTTACAATAGTTGCACCGGGTCAGTTACTGAGCGATACAACCATTCGGTTTGGAACGGCAATAGAGCTTACGGGCACAGGGGCCAGCAATTACAATTGGTCGCCGAACTATAATATAAGTTCGCTAACGAATCCAAAGGTCACGGTGAATCCGTTTAAGAATACACAGTACATATTGACGGGTAAAAACAGTTCGAGTTGTTCGTCGAGCGATACGATAAATGTATTCGTCATTGAGGATTGCGGGGAAATGTTCGTTCCCAACGCCTTTACTCCGAATGATGACGGTGTAAATGATGTCCTCTATGTAAGGGGTATTTGTCTCCAGAATATTTCATTCATGATATTTAACCGGTGGGGCGAAAGGATATTTTCAACCACCGACCAAAAGAATGGATGGGATGGAACTTATAAAGGGGAACCGTTGAATTCAGGAGTTTATGTTTTTCGGCTGGAAGGCAAAACCTATGATGGAAAAGAGTTTATAACGAAGGGTAATATTACTTTAATACGATGAGGTCAATGAAAAAAATAGATATCGTAAAATTACTGGTATTGGCTGTGGCTTCGGGCTCACAGTCACTTCAGGCTCAGGATGTTCACTTTTCACAGTATGGTGAAACGCCAACCAGTGTAAATCCCGGATTATCTGGTGTTACATATAATACCAGAGTCATTGCAAACTACAGGGATCAGTGGTCGAGCATTGGTAATAAGTACCAAACCTACGGCCTGACGTTTGAACAAACACTAAGGTTCAGAAAACTTAAAACCAATTATTTTGCCATTGCTTTTAATGCCTATAAAGATGTGGCTGGAGATGCCAAGTTTACTACTTGGGCTCCTAACATTGGTATTAACTATCTGCAAAAAATCAACAAGCAAATGAAACTTTCCGGTGGTGTACAAGGCGGTTTTCGTTACAACACGATTGACATCAGCAACCTGCGTTTCGATCGCCAGTACGATGGCTACACTTACAACCCTGCATTAAGTAACGGAGAAGATAACACACCCCGTAGTTCTATCACAGCATTCGATATGGGGGCTGGTGTTAATCTTAACTATGTACAAAGCGATAAGTTCCTGAGTGCGAAAAACGCTTTCCGCTTTGATGCCGGATTTTCAGCTTATCA
>CALMNJ010000380.1 GCA_937868675.1 uncultured Bacteroidota bacterium
CTCCGTTCAGAAAACCTGCAGCTTGAGGATTTCATGAACAGTTCAGCTTCCGGATCGGGCGCTTCAGCACGAACTTCGCTAATTCCGTCAGGGGTTGATTTTAAACTCAGTGCGGCTATCAATAAATTTTCTTACGCTAAATTTTCAGCGGAGTTTATTACGGGCGAAATAGAAATTAAAAATCAAAAAGCCATGGCCAGCGACGTTAAATTCTCCGCCATAGAAGGAGAGGCAATGCTTGACGCTTATGCCGACAACTCGCAGGGCAGGCTGGATGTTGTGCTGAGCAGTCAGTTCAGGGACATTAACATTAACAAACTATTCAGCGATTTCAACAACTTTGGACAAAATACGCTTACCGATCAGAATCTTAAAGGTTTTGCCACAGCAACAGTGGAAATGAAAGGAACCTGGAGCAATGAACTGGTACCCGATTACAACTCCCTGAAAGTGTATTCCGATTTAAGCGTTGATCAGGGCGAGCTCATGGATTTTCAACCACTTTATAGTCTTTCGGATTATCTCAAAAAGAAGGACCTGGAACATATCCGCTTTTCGAAACTGGATTGCCGGGTAGAAATAAAAGACCAGAAGATTAGTCTTCCGCAAACCACTATCAAAAACTCGGCGCTTAATATTCAATTAGCTGGAACGCACAGTTTTGATAACGTGCTTGACTACCACATGCGAGTGCTGAATCAGGAGCTTAAGGCCAAACGACGCGAAGGAAAGGAAGACGAGTTTGAGGCGCGGGAGTTTGACAAGGATAACAAACGCACTTTATTTATTTGGATGCATGGCGACATTGACCACCTGAAGGTAGAGCCCGATGTTAAGGACATGATGAAAAAAATTAAAGACGATATCAGGGAGGAAAAAGAAATAAGAAAACAAATTCCACGGCAGATTCTTGAAGATTTGGGCCTGAGACAGAAAGATACAACATCGGTAAAACGGAAAAAACCCGAAAAAGCATTTGAGCTGGAAAAGCCCGGGCAGAATAAACAAAAAACCACCGAAGGCGATGAACAGGATAACGACGAAGGCGATTTTTGAACGAAATATCCTTTTAAAGATGCTATCGTGTTAAGGTGGGGCGCGTAAACCAGCCATTTTCAAAAATGGAGTATCTTTAAGAAAAATTACCGGAAGTGAATATTTACATTCGAAAACAGCGATGGAAACTGGGGCTGGCATTTGCCGCTCTGATAATATTCATTGCATCGTTCTGGTACACCAATAATCTGGTGAAGCGTATTTCGAACGACGAAAAAATAAAGGCACGCGTATGGGCCGAAGCCGTACAAAAGAGAGCCCAGCTGATTCGTTTCGCCAACGAACTCTTTTCCAAAATTAAGGATGAGGAAAGGAAAAAAGCCGAACTGTATGCCGAAGCAACCAAACAACTCTCAAACATGAGTGAGAGTGCCGAATACAACTTTGTTCTTAAAGTGCTTCAGGAGAACACCACCGTACCGGTAATACTGGTAAATGATAACGGGCAAATGACCCCCCGTAACCTTGATCCGGCCCGCACGGCCGACACAAGCTATCTGCGGCACGAACTCAATAAAATGAAAGAAAAGTACCCGCCTGTTGAAATTACATACTACAAAAATTATAAGTCCTATTTGTATTACAACGACAGCAAAGTTTTTTCAGATATACAGATTGTAATTGACAACCTTTTGAGGTCATTCAGAGAAGTGGCTGTGAGTACTGCGGAAACGCCGGTAATATTTACCGACTCAAGCCGCACCCGGGTAATTGCAAAAAGTGAAAAAGTTGACACCTCCAAAATAAACACACCCGAAAAACTGAGACAAGTACTTGAGTCGCTGGAGTTGCAAAACACGCCAATTCCCATTGATTTTGGCGAAGGGCATACCAGCTATATTTTTTATGCCGAATCGGAGCTACTTACCAAACTAAAATATTATCCTTATGTGCAGTTCGGCGTCATAGGCCTTTTCTTACTTATTGCGTATGTGTTATTCAGTACAGCCCGTAAAGCTGAACAGGATCAGGTTTGGGTAGGCATGAGCAAAGAAACAGCACATCAGCTGGGCACGCCCTTATCATCTCTCATGGCCTGGAACGAACATCTGCTTTCCCTGGGCGTTGATCCGGCGATCGTTACAGAAATGCAGCAGGACGTGAAACGCCTCAACACCATTACCGATCGCTTTAGTAAAATAGGCTCTCAGCCCACTCTTACTAACGAAAACATTAACGAGGTACTCACCGAATCCATCGAATACCTGAAACGTCGTACATCTAAGAATGTGAACATAGAGTTGAAGCTTCCAGGCGAAACGATTTATGCCAACCTGAGCCGGCCGCTTTTTGAATGGGTTATCGAAAACCTCATTAAAAATGCTGTAGATGCCATGGACGGTAAAGGGCGTATAACTGCTGAAATGTGGGGTGTTGCAGAAGGACTCGTTATTAATATTACCGATTCGGGTAAAGGCATTGCCCGTTCAAAATTCACAACGGTTTTTGAACCCGGATATACTACCAAAAGCCGGGGCTGGGGGCTTGGACTCAGTTTATGCAAACGCATTATTGAGATCTATCACAAAGGAAAAATTTACGTGTTTAACTCGGAGCTTAACCGGGGCACGACCTTCCGGATAGAGCTTAGGCGCGATTAACCGGCCCGACATTAACAATTGTCCGTACATCTCACAAACAAAGCAGATAACCCAAAATTTTAGAGCCCTATTTCACCAAAGCCACTGTTATTTGAAATTCAATGCTATTTTTGCACATCAAATTTATCAGGCATGAAAAAACTACTCCTTGTACTTGTGGCTATAGTGACGTTCAGTACACTTCCGGTAAAGGCTGACGAAGGGATGTTCCTCGTACACCTCATCGGTGAAAAAACGTATATAGACATGACGAAGCGTGGGCTTAAGCTCACAAAAGAACAACTTTATAGCGCCAACAAAAGCAGCATTAAGGACGCTATCGTTATTTTTGGAGGCGGTTGTACAGGCGAAATCGTGAGCAAGGAAGGGCTTATTTTCACCAACCACCACTGTGGGTATGACGCCATTGCATCCTCCAGTTCGGTTGAGCACAATTATTTGCGCGATGGTTTTTGGGCCAAATCAAAAAACGAAGAAATATCATGCCCGGGCCTCAGTGTGCAGTTTCTCGTAAAAATCGAAGATGTTACCAATGCCGTTATGGGCAGGCTAAAGGATATTAAACCAAACGAAATTACCAGCAAACTCCCCGATATTCTTACCGAAATGGGTAATAAAGCCGGCGAGGGCACCGAATACGAAGTACGCATTGCCAGTTTCTTTAAAGGCAATCAGTTTCTGCAATTCACCTATCAGCGCTTTAAGGATGTGCGCCTGGTTGGAACACCTCCCGAAAGCATTGGCAAATTTGGCGGTGATACCGATAACTGGGAGTGGCCCCGCCACACAGGCGACTTCTCTATCTTCCGCGTTTATACCGCACCGGATGGAAAATCGTCAGAGTATAAGGCAGACAATGTGCCCTATAAATCAAAATACTCGCTCCCTGTTTCTATCAAGGGCCTCAACGATGGGGATTATGCCATGATTTATGGTTATCCTGGCGGAACCAACCGCTATGAAACGTCTTATGGCGTTAAACTTAAAACCGATATCGAGAATCCGAATCTGGTGAATCTGCGCGACGCAAGGCTGAAGATCATGCACGCCGAAATGGTAAAGGATCCTGCGGTTAAGATTCAGCTTGCCAGTTCCTATGCCGGAATTGCCAACTACTGGAAGTTTTTCGACGGTGAAACCAAGCAGCTTATCAAGCATAAAGTGCTGGAACGCAAACAGGTTGAAGAAAAGGCTTTTGAAGCCTGGGCCAAAGGAAAACCTGAATACGACAACCTTTTCACCAATTTAAAATCGGCCTATGATACCTGGACTCCTTATGCAAAGGCAAGGGTATATTACAACGAAGGGATTTTAGGATCACCACTTATTTCTTTTTATTCGGCAATTAAGTCGCGCGAAAAACAATTGGCCGCCGCTGCCGGTCAGCCGCAGCCAGAGGTAGATAAAGCCTTCGGTCCGGTAAAAGGAGCCGCCGAACGTTTTTTCAAAGGCGAAAACGTTACCTCCGATAAAAACATTCTGGCCACCGTTCTTAAAATGTACTACAACGATATTGATCCTGCACAAAGGCCTTCGGCTTTCTATAGCATGATTAAATCTGGTTACGGTGAGCCGGATAATGATGCCACTTACCAGAAATTCGTGAAAGAGGTTTTCGAAAACTCTATCGTTCTCAATAAAGAAAAATGGGCGGCTTTTGCCGCAAAACCCGATACAGCAATGCTTCATAAAGATATGGCGTATAAAATCGCGCAAGCCTTTGCCGACAATGCAGCTGCTACCTTCCAGAAACCCTACGGCGAATTTATGGCCAATACGTTCGTTTACAATAACAAATACCTGAAAGGGATTCTTGAAATGAAAAAAGGCACTACCATGTATCCCGACGCCAACTTTACCATGCGTGTATCGTTTGGTAATGTAAAATCATACTCGCCCCGTGATGCCGTAAAATACCGCGAAATCTGTACCCTCAACGGTGTTATGGAAAAATACAAACCCGGCGATTATGAATTTGATGTGCCCGCTAAATTGCTCGATCTTGTGAAAAACAAAAACTACGGGCAGTATATTGATAAAAAAACCAACGATGTGGTTGTATCATTCATTACAACCAACGACATTACGGGGGGCAACTCCGGATCGCCGGTACTGAATGCAAAAGGGGAGCTTATTGGGCTTGCATTTGATGGAAACTATGAGGCCCTGAGTCATAAAATTGCGTTTGATGGCGACCTCAACCGTACAATCTGTCTGGATGTACGCTACCTCTTGTTTGTGGTAGATAAACTTGGCGGAGCCACCAACATTATTAACGAACTGAATTTGATTAAGAATTAATTGGACATAAATACAAAACGGACCGGGAGCATCTGCTTCCGGTTTTTTTGTTTGAGACAAATTTTTGTGGGTTTCTGACCGAATTTTTTGAACCATTAGCCGTATTTATTTCAAGGTTCTTTTTTGTCTTCATACCTTAAAGGTGGACGGTTCTTTTTTGAGAAACAAAAACCAGACCTTATCTTTGAAAAGATCGCGATCCTTCATACCAAACGCATCAGGATAAAGTAATATAAAGCCTATGATATTAAATAAGAATACTGTGGCGGTTTTAAGCACGATTTTGTTGCTCACTTATACAGCCGTGGCCCAGATGGATAAAATGGTGGACGCGTATGCTCTGAGCATTCAGCATGAGGCTAAGAAGGATTATTTTGGCGCAATCAGAAGTATATTGACCTTAAAGGACAGCACCGCTTACGAAAACAACCTCAGGCTGGGCTGGCTGTATTACAAAGCGGGCCTCGAAAAAAAATCGCTTCACTATTATCAGCGTGCCGTAGATATGATGCCAGGCGCCATTGAACCGCGCATCGGATATGGTTATCCGGCGTATCTGCTGGAAGATTTTAATGATCTGATAGCGCAGGACAGGAAAATACTGGAGATTGACCCTAACAATAAAATTACAAACTCCAATCTGGCACAGATATACTATTACGACAAACAATTCGATAAAGCCTTAAAGCACTTTCAAAAAGTAGTTCAGCAATATCCCTTCGATTATGATAACAACCTTTTGCTGGCGTGGACTTACCTAAAGCTTGGAAACAATGCGGAGGCTGAAACATGTTTCAACACAGCGCTTTTGTATTCACCTGGCGATCCCTCGGCGAAAGAAGGGATGGAGATCATGGGTAAAAGCGGAGCAGGAACCTGGCCAATTATACCCGCATTCGCCACAAGCTATGAGTTTGCCAGCAACTCCGACAATAAAAATGCCGCAGCAGAACTACAAAAAATTTACGACCGGAAATCGTACTTTATTAATCTTAGACTTGGCTGGCTGATGTACCTTGCCGGCATGCACAACGAGTCGTTTAATTATTATAAAATTGCGACAGAAATTATGCCTGCCTCGGTTGAAGCAAAACTCGGAACCTTGCTTCCATTGGAAGCCATGGGCAACACCACCGAACAAAAAACAATATGCGAAAGCATTTTAAGCATTGATCCTCAAAACACCAGCGCGCTATACAAACTAGGATTTATCTACTATCAAAAAAAAGAGTTTGATAAGGCCATGCCGTATTTTGAAAAACTCGTAAAGCTCTATCCGTTCAGCTACGACGGGCTTTTTATGTATGCCTGGACCCACTACCAATTGGGTAAACTTACCGAGTCGCGTGAAATTTTTTATAAAGTACTTTGTCTTTCGCCCGGCAACCAGTCGGTAATGCAGGCCCTGCGTCTAAAACAGGCAGGTGAAGCCGAAAAACCCGGCGACAGGGAAATCATCAAGCCGCGCTAGTTCTCATCCTTATCCTTTTTATTATCCTCACTATCGTCATTGTTGCCAAAAGCACCAACCTGTTTCATCTTATCAAGAAACGCATCTTTTTTGGATTTTTTCATGATATCAAAACGGTAGGAAGGACCCTTTTCAACTTCCAGTTTTTTGTTTTTACTTTTCAACGTTTCTATTGATTTGTTGAATTCGTCGTTACTGCTCACCGCCTGCATAAAGTTGCGATTGTAGCTGAAATAATACCAGGTGTTTGCGTCGGGAGCAATGTAAATATCAATCTGGTCGCCTGCTTTTTGTTTCTTCACCTGAATAAGGCCGTCCATATACCTGAATATTTCTGTTTTTTGAATATTGCCAACGCCAAGCTGGCCCTGCGAAATGTAGGCTTTGGCCCTGCTGTTGTAAACCAGTTTCACTTCGTTTAGCACCAGATTTTTTTCAAGCTCGTCGGGAAACTTTTTGTAATTGCCATACAGGTTAAGCTCCGAAAGGGCACGGTCACCGCGTTCTTTTCCGAGCAACTCAATAATTCCGTGATTAAACAGATCGCCCTCAAATGGAACCGGGTTGAGGCTTCCGAGATATACTTCAAAATCTTTTGCCATTTTTTTAATGGCGCTGTTCTCAAAATAAAAATCCACAATCATCATCAGATTAAATCCTACACTGTCCGTTACGGTGTTTAATCCGGCATTACCGATACAACTCAGCTTCACCTGCCCCAGATCCGTACTTATATCAAAGCGTCCTTCGGTGTACATCTGGCAGTTGCTGGTATTTAGGCTCACATAATTGCCCGGAAGACTCATCTCTTCCAGTTTTTCCTTGTTTGAAATTTCGTAGGTCTGGTTTTCTTTATCGTAAGTCAGGAGACCCTCGGCCTCAATTACCTCTTTAGAGCTTCGCGATCCCTGAAGTGAAAGGAAAGATGCGAATACGGCATTTGAATCGGGACTGTAAAACAAACCTGTTCCTACTGCAATTCCCCGCATATCAACTGATTTTTTCGGAATCGGAATCTGAATATCGCGGGGGTTGATCTCGCCCTTGAATTTCAGATACGATTTACCAATGTTGCTGCAATTGTGCTCAATTTTTGTTCCGCCATCAAAGGTGAGAAACTGCTGGGTTGCCTGCAGATACACCCTACCGGCAAAACTGAAGTAATCGTTAAATTTAAAATTATCCTTTTCCGGGATTTCGCCCTCCGAAATGGTTTGCCCTTCATTATCAGGCCGTATTGTTTTAAAATAGATAAGGTAGGGCTTATCGTTTTCATCAACGTACTGGTATTCACCAGAGGCCAGGTAGCTGCGTCTTCCAAAAACATTCGTTGTAGTATTGCGTATGGTGTGAAATTTGGTTACCGTGTTGGCAATGATCGTGGACTGTTTTAATGTATCCATTACGGCGTTTTTGTATATGGTCACATCACCGTCTTTTGGAAACATGCGCGCATCGGCCACATCAATGTAAGGTACATTCTTGCAACGTATGATGTATTTACGAAGATTATACTTCGCACCCGGCGCCAGAAAATTAAGTGAATCCTGTTTGGGGTGAATACTTATAAATTTTGGACCTTCAAGGTCAATCCCGCTTTCCTCCGCTGCCGCGACATCAATTTTTTTCTGAGTGTCCCCAAGTTCTATATCCTCTGCATCCATGTACCATTTAAACCGGTCCATGTAAGCGATGTATTGATTTTTGTCAAATTTTACGTACGACCCATCACCGTTAGTAACAAACTCTCCAATACGGGCATCAAAATCAATAACCGCATTAACGTTTATGGTACTAAAGGTAAAACCCTCTTCGTTAAAGGCTTTGAGGTGGAAGTTCGCCGTGTCGCTGGTAAATTTTCTGCGCAGGAATAGGATTTTGTTGGAAGAAAGGTCGGCCTTTTCAAATTCCACTTTTCCATTACCAATCAAATCTTTAAATGTTAAATCAAGCCGCCCCCGAAACGTGGTTTTTTCTTTGTATGCGTAAAACGGCGTTTTTTGGTCATAGGCCTGCAATAAGTCTTCATAGGGCATGAAGTGTAATCGTACCGTGTCTCCGTGCACTTTAGGAAATTCAGGACTTGTGCCTTCCTTTACATCAAACGAATTCGCATTACCGTTGGCGCTGTCGGGGAAAAAAATCATGTCCGGAACCATCGAACGACTGGAGCTGAAATTAAGATCACCGCCCCCGCGTAAACCTTTATTGCTCAAACGGATTTCTTTTTCAAAATTGCCCTTGCCGCCGTAAATGGTAAATCCGCCTGGTGGGGTTTGCCTGATGAAACCGAGCGAGTAGTCCTTCTGAAGGGTGAGCACTTCTTTAAAACTTGGAAAAATACCTGACGAAGAAAAAGTGCCGTCAAACCGAAGGGCCTCGTTGCGGAAGTTGTCAAGGCTGTCAATACTAAAGGGGTCCAGTTTAAAATAAAACTTGTCACGGTCGTAAACGCCTTTGTATATCTGGCGCTTATCGTAGTATGCATAACTCTCCTTGAAACTTTGAAAACTTGGAAAGGTGGGCGCCTTGCCCCATCCACTCTTGTTTTTCGGAGCGTCAATGCGCAACTCACCGCTCACATTCTCGATCAATGTCTGCACTTTCCTGAAAGGAATGTTACCGTTCACATCGGGTTCGAACGACTCAACGAAAATTTTTATTGAGTCAATGTTCTTCATGTTGATCTTAAACTGTTCGTAATCAAAAACAAAGTTGTTTCCTACAAATTCAAATTTGCCCGATGCCACGGTTCCGCTAAATTCCATCTGGCGGTTCTTTTTCACAACAATCTCGCGCTCTTTCGGAAACATGAACACCTTTTGTGTATCGCTCAGCAGCACCATTTTCACACCGCGCACAGTCATATCGTAATTCAGCAGGTTCACTGTGGCGTTATCGGTGCCCTGAATAACGGAATGCAGCGTAATAATATCGTAATCGTGTTTGTGTTTGGCATTGTCGGCATAATCAAACAAACGCGGACGTACTGTAATAATATCAGTTTCAGGATTATAATAAATAAGCCCGCTAATGGCCATTTTAAAAACAAGTGGCCGCAAATCAACAGCCGTGTATTTGATGTATTTGGCCAGATCAACTACGGTAAACGAATTGGGCTTATTGTTGGCATTGTAAAATTCTATGACTTTAAAAATCGGGTTTACTTTTTCCCCCATCCGTATGGACTCAGACTTATCGTAGGTATAAAAGTCCATGGATTCAAAATAGGCCTCTCCCTGAAAATTGATTGGCAAAAAATTGAATGCCATGAGGGGCTCGTCAATCCTCCACACAATCTGTTCAAAATACATATCAAAGCGATGAAACGTATTAAGGAAAGGGGTTTTTTGCAAACCATCGTCACCCCGCAAAATAGTTACCTGTCGTTTATCCACCTGATATGTGAAGCTTAAGCCCGGGTGATAAATGCTGTCTTTTTTAAGGAAAAATTTTACAACGCCAGGGTTGGCCACTATTTTATCCTTGCTCATGCCAAAGGCACGGGCGCTTATTTCCAGAAACTTTTCGTCATCTTTTTTAATGATGATGCGTGCGGGATTTCCGGAGCCAACAAATTTCGCACCCCTCATACCAAAACCACCATCATAATCAATGTCCGGATAAATATCTTTTACAATAAGACGTCGGCTATAACTGTCGAAACGGGGGTAGGTGTTTTCTCCGTTTTCGGTGATAATCCTGTCGGTAACCCGGCCCAGCTGGGGTTTGTCAAAAAATTGCTTGCCTGTAAACACCGCACTGTCGCTGGTGTAGTTGCCGGTTTTGCAATCAATGGTGTAGCGCTTCAGTTCGGCATTCACGTCGCTTTCAAGTCCGCAGCGCGCCCAGCTTACACGTCCACCCTTGCCCACAAAACGCCCGCTTGCCGGGTAATAGGTGCCACTGGCCTCCTCAATGGCAATACTGTCGCCGCGCGGATTATTACCCACGAGTGTAACATTTTCGTATACAACGCGGGGAATGGAGTCATAAACAAAATTAAACGTGGGTTCCACGCTGTAATAACTATACGAAGGGGTTTTATAAAACACGTTGTTTTTAAAAATGTTCTCGCTCATATCAAGAAACTCAGGCACTCCACGCAGCGATTTGGCAGCTAGTATTTTGTCAAGGCAAATTTGCCAGTTCTCGAAAGTTTCGCCGGTTTTACCTGACTTTACGGCGTTCATCAGCGTGTTAAAATAACCGTAGAAGTAGGGGTAGGGCTTCATGCGTTTGTTTAGCATCGCGTTCGCAGTATTCATGCTCACCTCTTTAAAGTAGCCGGCAATCACATTTTCTTTCCACAGTTTTTCAAAGTTGCGCACGTATTCGGAAGCCTGTTCTTTATTGGCCGAAAACTCGATCATGTATTGGGCAAAGTCCTTGGTAAACTTTAAACTGTCGGTTGAAAACTGCGTAAGTTTTTGTGCCCTGAAACCAGATGTAAATGCAAGTAGAATAAATAAAATTGAAAGCCGGTTGCGCATAATTGCTATTGTGGTTATCAAATATAAAAAATCATTCAGGCAATAAACAGTACAAAGTATTATTTAGCAGTTTAAGGCTTACAGCCAAGGCGCTACGTGCCCACAAATTGTTAGTTAAAAACGGCCTTTGCTGCCGGATAAAACAATATCTTTGGGGCTTTAAAATTCACTATGTCAGCCGTAAAATACTCAGAACAGTTAGCCAATGTAGAAGATGCCAAGAAACTCGGACTTCTGGACGAGGAATACGAAAAAATTAAAAGCATTCTGGGCCGTACCCCCAACTTTACCGAAGTGGCGGTTTTTTCGGTAATGTGGAGTGAACACTGCTCTTACAAAAACTCTATTGTTTGGCTGAAGACCCTGCCTAAAGACGGACCACATATGCTGGCCAAGGCAGGCGAGGAAAATGCCGGCCTCGTTGATATTGGCGAAGGCCTCGGCTGCGCGTTCAAAATAGAATCGCACAACCACCCCAGTGCCCTCGAACCGTATCAGGGTGCCGCAACAGGCGTGGGAGGCATAAACCGCGATATTTTTACCATGGGGGCAAGACCCATCGCGCAACTTAATTCCCTGCGCTTTGGCGACATTAATTCTCCTAAAACACAATGGCTGGTAAAAGGGGTTGTAAAGGGCATTGGTGATTATGGCAATGCGTTTGGCATACCCACTGTGGGGGGCGAGGTGTTTTTTGATGACTGTTACAACGTGAACCCGCTCGTGAACGCAATGAGCGTTGGGATTGTGAAACAGGGTGAAACGGTTAGCGCCATTTCTTACGGCGCCGGAAATCCTGTGTTTATTGTGGGCTCTTCAACCGGTAAAGATGGCATT
>CALMNJ010000381.1 GCA_937868675.1 uncultured Bacteroidota bacterium
TTTTCGGCCTTAATAATAAGTTCGTTAGCATTTAACGACCGTGTGACAATAAAAAACAAAAATAATATAACCCTTCCCAGCCTCATGCGTTCCGTTTATTTAACTGTTGCTCAAGTGACGTGATAAGAACAACGGTATCCGAATAAACCATTTTTAGATCTCCGCTCACAGCGCCGGGTGCGTATTTTGCAAATTCACCTGTTTCGATTGTTGACAGCAGCTTCGTTAAAAGAGCTTCTTCAATTTGACGCCCTGCAAGTATTTTATTGATTGTTTCATGCGAAAGCTCAGAAGCGGGAATGTTTAGCTTATTACCGAGGTAACTATAAAGAGCTGTGAGGATTTCGGTATAAAAATCGTCCTTTTTATTAAGCAGCATAAGTTTTTCGGCGTTGGCAAGTTGTTTGCGCGCCATACGTGCCGCCTTCCGCTCGCGAACTAAACTCTGATTACTGTTGTTTTTAATATGATTTCTACGGATAAAAAGCCCTGCAGCCAGCGCCACTACACTGAAGCCAAGAAAGGTAAAGTGGGCTGAGGAGTTAAAAAATTCAGTATCGGTTTTAGCTAAGTCGAAATTGCCTTTTTTAATATATCGTATATCATTTTCAGTTTCCTTTATCTGGCTGTGAGGTGTATAAACCTGAGCCCCACTATTACTATTGGGATCGGCTGGAAGCACTTTTATTTTTATTTCCTCCGATGGCAACCTCACATACTTTTTTGTATCAAGATTAAAAAACGAAAATTCAAGGTCTTTTATCACAAAATCACCTTCATTGCGGGGAATGACCAGATAATCGAATGTTTTTGAACTGGCATTTTCCGTAATCTTGGGTTCGTACGCTTCAAATCCCTGAGGCAGCTCAATTTTAGGTGCCGAAAGCAATTTAATGTTGCCTTTGCCACTCACCGTTAGTTTTAGATTAAAAGCATCGTTGGCTTTTAATTCGGTTCGTGATGCATTTAGTTTGCTGGTAAAATTTCCTACCGCGCCATTGAAACTCTCTGGTTTGCCATCTTCAGGCAAAGGCATTACGTCAACACTAAAAGGACGGCTTTTTACCGAAACCGGCACATCTTCAAATCCTCCTCCTAAAAACTGCTCAAAGATATTTCTAGGCCTGGAAGCTTTTTGTCTTACAACTACATCACCTTCAACCGGAGTCAGCGTAATTTTTCCAGCCTGATTGGCTGTGGCCAGCGTACGGAATAGCTCAAACGTGTAATAATTCACGCCATCTATGTTCTCCATAGAAAGCTGCCCTTTGCTTAACGATTCCTGTTGTTGCGAGTAAAAGCCATCGTAGGTTGGTTGTTCAAATTTTTGAAACCCCACAAACTGGAGACGGCAATATACCTTTTGAGTAATAACAATCTGCTCTAGATCGGAAGAGCACACGTCTGAACTCCAGTCAGACGTGTGCTCTTCCGATCT
>CALMNJ010000382.1 GCA_937868675.1 uncultured Bacteroidota bacterium
CCCGGGACAAAGATGTGCATTATAATAGCAGAGTCTTGCTACGAATTATAGTTTTATTCAAAATTGTTTTTCCGATGCCGGTTCTGCGCATTACCCCTAATATGAAAGGCATTCCAGACGGGCAATTCCGGGACGTGCACTCGGCAAACTCAGATGTTAAAGCAAAATCAAACGTTTTGATTTCGGGAAACCTTGTGTTTTGCGAAAGCTGATGCTGATATTGTCTCCTGATTTACCATCTCTTGACGGCCAATAGATGCAGACGCCTGGCTCCTTCAGGTTAATTCACTCTCTTTATGTTTTTCACGTATGTCAAACAAAAAAACGAAACCCAGGGCAAACGCCATCACATTCCAGTAATGATATCTAAAATCGCGGTCGTGCTGAAACACGGGAAACTGACTTAGCATATAAATAATAGCCGACAGTTGCAGACAGAGCATTGCCTTGTTTAAAAGACTATTGTTACTGCGGTATTTCCTAACAAAAATGACAAACACTATGCTGTTCAGCACCAGCCAGAACCAACCATCAAAAAAAGGCGTTCTGGCAAGGCGCCGCCATATTTTCTTATCCAAAAAATTAGCTGCCGGATCACCCGCACATTGCAGGTTAATGGGGTTGTTAGTGTCAACCCAATAGGCCGTATTCCAGTAATCAACCGGCGCGAAGCGTTTTTTAATTTTCAAAAAATACAGGTAGCCCTCCCAGCGGTTGCTAAGATAAACCATTGGATGCCGGGCCATTGCTTTTTTCCACTGCGCAGCGGTGCGGCTCACAATCTCGTGTGTGGGGTCGGGCACATTTTTGCCCTGCGCAGGCCAGTATATGTTGTCGAAAGAGGCAGGGTTGTAAAGGGTCATTACCGTATCCTTTCTATAGTCAGGGCTCGAACCCAGGCATTCGGAAAGATAATCCGTCCCGGTTTTTTTTGAAATACCTGTAAGGTCTTGTAACATCAGCTTGTACTCGGGGTACTCGTGCGTAGCGCCCAGTATTTTATAGGTAAACACAAAATAGCCAAAACACAATATGAGCGAAACACTACCGGTTACAAGTACCTTTTTAATACGGGAAAGTCCCGGAACAACCACTTCGCAAAGCAAATATATGGCTGGCAGTGCGGCCGCCACTTCGTTTACACGCATCCAGAGCCCATAGGTAATCAATACTAAAATGATAGCCGCGCTATACCAACGCCGATTTTGTGGCCTGTGCAACAAAAGCAAAAACGCCAGGCCCCAGGCAATGGACAGGTGCGTATCCTTCATCACATATTGCGGAATAAACAGCAACAACACCGCCGCAACACATACTCCTGCAAACAGGTACCATTGTTTTACCTCGCGCAACACCAGGTAAAACAAGAGCCAGTAGAGCAGCATTTGCAAAATGTAAAAGGCCGAAAAAAATCCGGTGCTTTTATACACTAGTTTCCATGCAAAAGGCATCAGAGGCGAGTGCCAGTCGCTGTATTGACCGCTCATCATTTCGCGATAATGTTTCCAGGAATCAACGCTGTACGAACCTTTGAAAAAAATAATGGTTGAAATCAGGAAGAGACCAAAACTTACAAGTATGGGTTTTGCTTTGTCGGGAAGCGCCATGATTTCATTCAAAAATAAGAATTTGTCTGAATTTAACCCTTTTCATCACTGATAGAAAATTAATAGCCCCGGCATTACGTGAAAAAATTTCCCTGTTATTGCTGCTTGCGTGTGCCTGCAAAAATTGTTAGCTACAGTGGTGCCGTTGTATCATGTCACAACCTAGCTTTACAGAATAGCCATGTTATTATTGCGTTGCCCAGCGGGAGTAAAAATTCGGATGAAACTCTCTAAGCTACTGCCTTCGTGCAGCGGGCGTTTCCTTAAATCACAGACTCAGACCCGGTGAGCCGTTAATGACCATAATTGCCCAGGAGCGACAGCGGTGCCGGGAAATTAAATTTTAATCATTCCGCAAGCGGCCTAACAGATTTGGTAATCCGGGTAAAGCCCTGAGTGATCGTTTTATTTTACCCTTAAGCTATACCCGTTACCATGCAGGTTGTTTATTTCGATCGTTGAATCCGGCGCCAGGTATTTTCGCAGCTTAACAATGTACACATCCATGCTTCGGCCGGTAAAATAATTATCGTCCTTCCATATTTGTTTCAAAGCCTTTTCGCGTGGCAGCACATCGTTGCGGTGCTGGCACAGCATATTGAGCAAAGCCGCTTCCTTCGGCGACAGTTTTACTTCCCCGTTCCCGCCGCGTTTCAGGGTTCGTAGCCTTGCGTTAAATTCAAAGCTGCCAATAGTGTGCACATGTCCGTTGCCGGCTAACGGTTCGCGCCTTGCCAGCATAGCACTCAACTTCAGCAGCAGGACTTCAGGATCAAAGGGTTTAATAATATAATCATCAGCTCCGGTGCGGTATCCTTTTATCATATCTTCGCGCATGGCCCTGGCCGTTAAAAACAC
>CALMNJ010000383.1 GCA_937868675.1 uncultured Bacteroidota bacterium
TAACTGTTACAGCTAAATAAAGGGTATTCTTTAAATTACTTTGCTTCTGCAAGCAGTTTTTTACCTTTTTTAATTGCTTTTTCAATAGTACCAACCAGGTTGAAGGCTGCCTCCGGATACTCGTCCACTTTGCCGTCAATAATCATATTAAATCCTTTGATGGTATCTTCAATGCTCACAAATTTACCTTCAAGACCGGTAAACTGCTGTGCCACGAAGAACGGCTGTGATAGGAAACGCTGAACACGGCGGGCACGGTGCACCACCATTTTATCTTCTTCGCTTAGCTCGTCCATACCAAGAATGGCAATAATATCCTGAAGTTCTTTGTAACGCTGGAGAATGTTTTTTACACGCTGGGCACAGTTGTAATGGGCATCGCCCAGCACCACAGGGGTAAGAATCCTTGAGGTTGAATCGAGAGGATCAACCGCAGGGTAAATTCCAAGCTCGGCAATCTTACGACTCAAAACGGTTGTGGCATCAAGGTGAGAGAATGTTGTCGCTGGGGCAGGGTCAGTCAGGTCATCTGCAGGTACATAAACTGCCTGAACCGAAGTGATGGATCCTTTTTTGGTGGAGGTAATACGCTCCTGCATGGCGCCCATCTCGGTGGCCAGCGTTGGCTGATAACCTACCGCCGATGGCATACGGCCCAGAAGAGCCGATACTTCCGAACCGGCCTGCGTGAAGCGGAAAATGTTGTCAATAAAGAAAAGGATGTCGCGGCCACCCTGCGCGGTGCCGTCACCATCGCGGAAATACTCAGCCAGGGTAAGACCCGAAAGGGCTACACGGGCACGGGCTCCGGGAGGCTCGTTCATTTGTCCGAACACAAAAGAGGCTTGTGATTTGGCCAGCTCCTTCGTGTCAACTTTACTGAGGTCCCATCCGCCTTTTTCCATCGAGTGTTTAAACTCTTCACCGTACTTTACAATGCCCGACTCAATCATTTCACGCAGAAGGTCGTTACCCTCGCGCGAACGTTCGCCTACGCCTGCAAAAACAGAATATCCTGAGTGGCCTTTAGCGATGTTATTTACCAACTCCATGATTAATACGGTTTTACCTACTCCGGCACCGCCAAACAATCCAATTTTACCGCCCTTTGCATATGGCTCAATGAGGTCAATTACTTTAATACCGGTAAAAAGCACTTCGGTAGCAGTTGAAAGGTCTTCAAACCTGGGTGGCTCGGCGTGAATAGCCCTGCCGCCTTCATTGCTCACTGTGTTAATACCGTCAATGGCTTCGCCTACCACGTTAAAGAGGCGGCCTTTGATTTTTTCGCCGGTAGGCATTTTAATCGCGCTTCCGGTTGCTACAACTTCCATTCCGCGGAAAACGCCGTCGGTGCTATCCATGGCGATAGTACGAACCATGTCTTCGCCAATATGCTTTTGTACCTCAAGAATCAGTTTCTGATCGCCGCGGGTAATTTCCAGCGCATCCAGGATATTGGGCAGCTCGCCGCCCTCAAGATCAAAGCGCACGTCGATTACCGGGCCGATAACCTGTGCAATTTTGCCAACTTGTTTAGACATGGTATATAATGTTTCTTAAAATTCGGGTGCAAAGGTAGTGTTTTAAGGGCAATTAGCAAATATATGGCAGTGTTTTATTCATGGGTTTTTAACACAAATGTGCATTGGCATCAGCCTTTTGGCTATAAAAGCAAAAGTGTAACTTTCAAACCCCGCTCGGCCTGCTTAATTATCCGGAAAAAGGGTTTGAACCTATATTACTAAATAAAAAGGTGATGCGACAAAGCTGCCATATACTCATCGTTTTTTTGGTTAGCTCATTTTATTGCTTCTCACAGGGCCATATCGAACGCATCAAAAACCAGCCGTATCTCAAGCTAAAGAATAAAGTTAACTGCAACGATACACCAGGCGATAATCTGTCAATGAGGATATGTGCAAACCTCGCCTTTCAAAAAAGCGACTCGCTTCTTTGTGTAATTTATTACTCCATCCTCGATACCGCGCCCGGCAGCGGCATTGACAGTCTTAAGCAAAAAGTTATTAAAATGCAGGACTCATGGAGGATGCTCCGCGATCAGCATTGCAGCATTATTATGGCTATGTATGAAGATTGTGAGGGATGCCACAAGCGCGCTATTGAATACCTTAACTGCCTCACCGAACTTACCTACAGGCGTATCTGGGAGTTGCAAAAGCTTGCCGAAGAAACGGGCCTGTCAAAGGACTAAGCGTTTTGCCCAAGCCCTTGCAAAAGACCCGTGCCTTTTCTAAAGTTTTTTTTACATCTTTACAACATTGAAGCTCCATGCCCTGATAGTTGACGACGAGTTGCATGCCCGTGAAAACCTAAAGTTCATGCTACAGAACTATTGCCCCGAAATAGAGGTGGTTGGCATGGCCGGTGACGAAAAAAGCGCCATAGAGGCGGTGGGTAAACTTCAACCGCAGGTTATTTTTCTCGATATCTGTATGCCTTCGGGTACCGAAGGCTTCGACTTTCTTGATGCCCTCCCCGACAAAAAATTTCAGGTGGTGTTTGTAACCGCATTTAAGGATTACGCCATACAGGCCCTTAATGCCAATGCTATTCATTACCTGTTAAAGCCTGTAGATGTTGACGATTTAAAAAACGCCGTTAAAAAACTAGTAACTACTAATCAACTTTTTGCCGACAATAGCGAGCAACTTATTAATTACATTAAATCCCTCGAAAATCTTTCGCGCACCGGCAGGCCTGGAAGCGCTATTTCGCGTATCACCATTAACCACTCAAAAGGATTTAAAATAGTTGACCCTAACGACTTTATGTATCTTGAAGGGGACGGGAATTACACCTCCATTGTGTTTGTTGACGAAACCCGTTATGTAGATACTAAATCAATGGGGGTATATGAAAACCTGCTCGATCCCAGTCGTTTTTTCAGGATTCACAAGTCACACATCATTAACCTTAGTTTTGTTAAAGAGTTTTTAAACGACGAAGGGCACTTTGTGGTTATGAAAAACAATACCCGCCTCGCGGTGTCGCGCCGCAGGGTACCCCAGTTTATTGACTTGTTTAAGCACGATAAATAGCATTTTAAACCCTTCATTGCGCATTTTGTACACTGAATATCACATCCTGTTTACTTTAGCAATTAAAAATTAAAAACGTTTTTAACTTAGAGCTGAGGACAATATGGAGGTATAACTACTCTTTAAGGCTTAGCAAAAAGCGATTGATTACAGGTTGAAATTTATAGCACCTGAGGTGCCAATGTGGGTAACTCCTTAAATTGTACTCCGAAAACAATGCACACACTGCGGCTAAAGATTATTTTGCTCTTGTTGGCCCTTATCGGGCAAACTACCCTGCACAGCCAGCATTATAACTTTATTAATTACTCAACCGAATCGGGTTTAGCCCAGTCGCAGGTGTTTTCAATTACACAGGACAAAAACGGCTATTTATGGCTTGGTACCTTTGCAGGCCTCACGCGTTACGACGGACGCAAATTCCAGAATTATTCCATCAAAAACGGCTTAATTGACAACCAGATATTTTCGTTGCACCCCGATCGTAAAACCGGTTTGTGGATTGGTTCGATGGGTGGCATCAATTACTTTAACGGCGAAAGGTTTGCAGCCTTTCCTTTCAAACCCGAAATGGCCGAAAATCAGGTAAATGCCATTGGTCAGGAACCCGGTGGCCGGCTTTGGCTGGCAACCGACGGGGCAGGGGTGTGCAGTTTTGATGGAAAGGATTTTGAATACTATACCGTTGCAAATGGGTTGGCTGATAATTACGTACGCGCAGTATGCATTGATAGCCAGGGCCTTGTGTGGTTTGGCACCAAAAAGGGAACCTGTTTTTTTGATGGAAAACACTTCAGAATCACCTTTAACTAGTTAGCAGGAGACAAGTT
>CALMNJ010000384.1 GCA_937868675.1 uncultured Bacteroidota bacterium
TGGAATTGACCCCGAAACCTGCATTAATAACAGTGTGGAAGAACTTGAGTACAGCTTAACCAACGCCATACGAAAACTGCAACGCACCAAAAAGCCCGAAGTCACCTTTTTGCAGGGTCACCACGAACTGGATACCATCCAGCAGTACGATCTGATGCACACCCTGGGTGATTATTACAGTGTGAATTACACGCAGATAATGCCTGGCAATGAACTGCGCACATTTAAAGGCTCCGATGCCCTCGTGATTTCAAAACCCGACACCAGCTTTACCGACAAGGAAAAGTATGTGATTGACCAGTTTATTATGAACGGCGGCAAAGTGCTGTGGCTTATTGATCCGGTGTCAACAAATCTGGATTCGCTCCGCAAAGGATTTACCATTGGCCTCAACCGTCCGCTTGGCATCGAAGAACTGTTATTTAAGTACGGCGCCAGAGTAAACCCTGTGCTGGTGCAGGATTTACAATGCGGTTCGCTCAACATAAATGTTGGGTTTACAAAAGGCCAGCCCAGATTTCAGCTTTTTCCCTGGCTCTACAATCCGCTTGTATTGCCCAACAGCGATCATCCCATCGTGAAAAACCTCGATCTGGTAAAATTTGATTTTGCAAGTACCATTGATACCATTACCTCGGGCAACGCCAAAAAAACCATTTTACTGCAAACCTCCCGTTACACAAAAACACAACCCACCCCTGCCCGCATCTATCTTGGTATGGTGCAAATGAAACCGCGTGAGTCGCAGTTTATTAACTCCTACCAAACCGTGGCCGTGCTGCTCGAAGGGCAATTCCATAGCTTTGTTGAAAACCGCCTCCCCTCGGCCCTGCGAAACAATCCGGATTTTAATCACAAAGACATCAGCAAACCCACGCGCATGATTGTAGTGGCCGATGGCGATGTGGCCCGTAACGAGTTTAACAGGGCTACGGGCCAGTTGTTTCCGCTGGGCTACGACCGTAACACCAAACAAACCTTTGCAAACAAAACCTTTTTGCTTAACTGCATTAACTACCTGCTCGACGATGAGGGCATGTTGCAACTGCGTGCCCGTGAGGTAAAATTAAGGCTGCTCGACAAGAAAAAAATAAACAGTCATCGGGGTAAATGGCAGTTTATAAACGTGGCTGTTCCGCTAATTGCTATTATCGCTTTTGCCGCGATACAGGGCTACATAAGGCGCAGGAAGTTTGCACTCACTTAATTTTCTGTACTAAAATTCAAAAGCTACTATCTGTTTATTTCTTCAAATCAATTTGTTTGATGTGAATCAGGGTTTGGCCTTTTTTTGGCACCCCTCGGTACGACCGTCATCGTAGTACACCACCATGTCGTCGCCACCCAGCCTTGCTTTGGGAGCAAAACCAATTAAAAAGGTATCGTTGCCCAGCGGTCTGAAATAATTATCGCCCATCGGAACCATGGCAAACTTTGCCATTCCCGCCTTCTGAAAATAAAGTGTTCCACCCTCAAAAGTAACCGTGTTTGCGCCATACACCCCTGTCAATGCGCGACAATTCAAGGTGTCGCTGCTATTTAATGGACGGTTTGCTGCATACATCATTCTTTGTTGCCAGCGCATAGTGGCATCTTCGTCTTTATTGGTATTGGCTGCTATTGCTTGTTTAAACACCTCTGTTTGTGCCACCTCGGGTGCGGCAGCAGCCGTACATACAATATCGGGGCTAATGCCGCTGCGTTCCCAATTGGCTTTACTGAGAGGATCCATCACAACACCAAATGGAATATCACAAACAAAGCCGGCACCAATGGGCTTATAAGTAACCGTGTGCGCTCCGCCTCTGGTTTGCTCGCCCACAATGGTGGCCCGTTTTAGTTTTTGCAGCGCGTAGGCAAGGCCTTCGGCTGCCGAAAATGTTTTGTAGGAAGTGAGGATGTACACCGGCATTTTGTGAAATGAAGCAAAGGCGGTATCAGGACTTGTCCAGTATGGTAAGGTGGAATTTTCGCTGCGGATGTAGATATCGGCGATGTGCGTTTTACCTTTAAAAAATTTGCCGGCTATGTAATTCACCATGTCCGGCGATCCGCCTACGCCATAGCGCAGATCAATAATGAGGGCCCTGCTACCCGATAGGAACCGGAACGCCGCATCAGCTGCCGTCTTTGAGTATTTGTTGAGCCTCGAAAACCCGCTTAGCTCGAGATAGCCTATATTACCATTCAGTATCTCAACGCGTTTAAACCCATAATTACGTGCCTTTTCCTGAGCCAGTTTTTGAGCCACCATACGTGGCACATCGTCAATGTTTCCTGAAACTTCGGCAGCCAGGGCCGGATTGTATTCTACGTGAAAATGTTCGTCCTTCTGAACTGCGTTACCATCGCTGTTAAGCAAGCCGGCTAAAACATACGGATCTTCAATGCGGTTGTAAACACCTTCGTCGTAGCGCTTGTGAATAAATGCATTCATTTTGATGGCTGCATCCTTCGATACATAAAAACGCAACAGCTGATTGCCCAGGCTGTCAACCATGCTTTTTATTACCAGCGAATTAAGCCCCGTATCACCTGTTTGCGCTGCAAGTGCTGAAGTCAGGCAAATAAATAATAAGAGAATACGTTGTCTTTTCAGGCAGAGGCGGCTAAAAATATTGTGGTGCATATACACGCTAACCTTGCCCTAAAGGTAGTTAAAATAAACCCAAAAAGGAAAGCCGCAGACCCCGAGAATTCAACAGGCAATGAACCTGCAAATGATGGCGCTGCGGCTTCGGTTTACCGTAGTGTGCAGTTATTTCTTATTGTTCTCGGCCTTCAGTTTATTGGCCATTTTAATGTAGTCGTCGTTTTTATCTTCAGTAGCCAGGGTTATTACCTGATCGGCTGCGGCATTTGAGCCTTTTATGTCTTTTTGTTTGGCCAGTATTTTTGCCTTTAGTAACACAATCCAGTATGCTTTTGGGTTTTGGGCAATGGCTTTATCGGCCCATTCGGCGGCCTTTACCAGGTCGCGGTTGGTTTCATAAAAATAGCTGGCTGCCTGAAAGTAAGGCCTGTTATCGTTTACCACCGCGGCGTCAATATTTTTCATGATCCTGGTGTCAACATCGGTTTCCACTTTAAAAGATACCCGTGTGTTCTCCCAATTCAGTTCAATGCGGGCGCTATTCAAGGTAACATCAGCTACCTGAATATTGAAGGTTTCAACCCTATCGTTAAGTGCCGAAGGTTTTACCACAAAACGCAGCACCTCGTTCTCTTTTTTATATTCTCCCACATTTCCGCCAAGGGTCAGATCCTTGTATAACATAAGTTCCCAACTGTCTTTATTCGGCACAGAATACAGGGCGTAAGTTCCTGCTTTTACATCGTTGCCCTCCAGTTTTACATCATCACCAAACGTGATTTTGGTGCTGGCGTTGGCACCTGTGCGCCACACTTTGCCAAATGGTACCACATCGCCATAAATGGTACGGCCCTTTACACCTGGGCGCGAATACTCGATGGTGATTTCGGAAAGACCAAAGGCCTGCTTAATGGTTTGCGAAGGGCTGGGCGCCGGAACTTTAAGCTGTTGCGCCTGTGCAAATTGACTTACCGAAAGCCCTACTGCGAGAGCCAGAACGGTGGTTTTTAGGTGTGTTAGCATCGTGTACGTTTTTATTTAAGTAGGCCAAAAGTATAAATTTTGTCACACAGCCAGTGAGCGCGGTGTGCAATAAACATATTTTATCATTGTTCCTCTAAACAACATTGGCAAGATTAAAAGGCCCGGTTAATACCAAACATCCATCTGAACTGGAAGTAGTCTTTTTCGGCAAAGGGCAACCTGTTTATAAAAAATGGCATATCGAAACGGATGGTGAGAGGTTTTAAACCACTCAGGTTACCCCAGCGCACAATGCTGAACGTTGCTCCTGCCCCGGCATCGGCCAGCAGGTCGCTCATGGCATAGGCCTTGCCGGGATCGTTTACATTAATCATTCCGGCATCGGCAAACAAATAAGGCTGCACTTTAACCGCATTGTGCAAAAACTTCGGATTCATCCATTTAAACAACTTTCCAAACTCAAGCTCGGCACTGGCCGAGATACCGGTAGTGCCTTTGTAGTTGTAAACATAACTGAGACCATCTTTGGCGTATGCCGCTAAAAAATATCCTGAATAACCGCGCAGCCCAAGTCCGCCACCAGCCGAAAAATGGTTTGTAACCGGGCCGTAATTACCCCATTGTGGCGGAACAAAGCCGATGGAGCGCGTGTATTTATTATTCATCAGTTCCTCATTGTTGGCCCCTGCTACATATAACATGGATTCGGAAGGAAGTTTTGTACCAAAACCGGCCTGTGCAAAAAAGCGTGTGTTTATACTGAACCACTTAAACTCATTTTTGTTCACACTGGTAAGCGTGGCTGCCGAAAAATCATAATCGCTGGTAAATGCCGAAGCACGCAGGTTAAACACAATGTTGCCGCTGCCGCGCAGATATCGGTAGTTGTGCTCCATGCCCAGGTGTAAGGCGCTGTTTAGTTTCTGATAGCCCCATTCGTGATCGTTGATTAGGTAAATCATGTCCCAGGGCAGGTCGCGCAGCATTCCTTTAAGGTGCGAGTAAAACCTTGTTTTGTCGTTGTTGCTTTTCTTTTCAAATCCGATCATGCCGGCATCCAGCCCGTCGAGCGATTTAAGCTGAAGGTAAATGTTTGATTTTTTGATGTACTTGTGAGTCGAGGTTTTGTAGTCAATATAAAACGAGCCTTTGTTGTAACGGTTCCTGTACAAAAGATCGTTTACATAGGCCTGCCCCAAACCAAAGCTCAGCCATGAAAAAAAAACAAAAAAATGCTTGCTTTGAAAGTAATGTCCGCTCATCACAGCTCCCGGATTGGTGCCATCGTATGCATTCCGCCATAAAAAAAAAAAAAAAAACATTT
>CALMNJ010000385.1 GCA_937868675.1 uncultured Bacteroidota bacterium
AATGTCTATGGTGGTAAAATCGGCTCCAAACTCCAGTTTCTTACTGAGGTAAACTGCCTGATTGTAGTACAGAAGCCCCAGGTTAATATTGGCTGCCGCATTGTCGGGTTGTATATCAAGAACTTTAAGTAAGGCAACCTTTGCAATATCACCTGCTGTAGTGTTTTCCGGGTCTTTAATATACATTTCAGAATAAACACTTCCCACAGCAAGATAGTATTCAACGTCTTTGGCTTCGAAGGTACCTGTGGGATCATACATCAGATAAACCTCTTTAAACTTATTGTATGCTACCAGACTACGTTGATAATTTACAGAGTCTTGTAAAAGTGCTTTGCAAAGGTTGTAATATCCAGCCCAAATGGTTTTGAGCATTTTTTTATTGTTTAATTCATTGGCCGAGTCGGGTTTAAGAGTAAAAGATGTTTTGATAGAAGAGAGGATTGTATCGCGGAGCGGAGAGTATAACCGTAACCTGTCGGTTTTCCTATACAGCTCGTAGTAAACGTATGCACGAAGTGTCCAGCTAACGTAATCGTTCTGGGTTTGCGGGTGAACAATCACCCGATCTATGATCAACCTGGCAGCTTCCGGATCCGTTCGATACAGTTGCTGTGCGCGGCTGAGGCTATCTTCTTGTGCAAACAGGCTTGCACTTACGAACATTAAAATGCCCGGAAGATAGTTTTTGATTATTTGGCGCAACTTGCACATTGTTTACAACATTTAATTAATCACAGTTTACCGCAGCCAGGGCTTTAAAGTCTTCTTTGGTTTGAAGTCCGGAACGAACGGCATTATTTTTATTGTATTCAAATTTTAATTTGTTGTCAAGGTATATGAAGTTGATAGCAGCCGGTGATTTGCAGCCCTGCGGTATTTCAGAAATCACCAAAGTGCCCTTACCCTTGTTTTTAGAAACCGCATCGCTAATCATTTTACTCTCACAATCGGAAGTGAAGTAGATGATGCTTGAGTTTGTCGAGGCATCGTAGCCAGGGGATTGTTTTATCTCAATGTCTTGATTACCAACCTTCTTTTTACCTGCAAGGCCCTTTAACTCACCTATAATAGACTCTCCTTTATTCCCAACAACATAAATAACGAAATTGGCCGCTTTTTTCTGCTCGGGCCATTCAAAATAGCGGGTAAATCCATAAATAAAGGCTGCCTTGATCTTGGAGTTGGTATCGAAGCTGGAGGGCTGCTGAAACCTTAACGAAATTAGACAAAAAAGGAGTAATAAATATGTATACTTAACCTTCAGATTTTTATGAATCTTACAAAGATAGCATTTGATTTGATTTGCCAAATTTATTCTTTATTTGTTAATTTAGCTATAAACTAAGTTCTTGCTCTACAACGAGAAATACAACAACTGTTCCGACAATGAACTGGTTAACAATTTTTTAGAGAAGAACGATAATTCTTTTGTTGGAATACTATATCAGCGATATGGCCATTTAGTGCTTGGCTTGTGCCTGAAGTACCTGAAAAACAGAGACGATGCGCAGGATGCAACGGTTCAGATTTTCGCAAACCTGCTTACCGATCTTAAAAAACACAAGGTGGAATTTTTTAAAAGCTGGCTTTATGTGTACTCCAAAAATTATTGCTTAATGGAACTTCGCAAACGGCAAAGCGCCTTAAAAAAGGAACTGGAACTAAAAGAAAATATACACCTGCTTATGGATTCGGTGGATGAGCATCATCTTAAAGAAAAGGAACTACAGGTGCTCAGGCTTGAAAAAGCTGTTGACGAGCTTAACGATGGTCAAAAGCGGTGTATTAAGTTGTTTTATCTTGAAAATAAGTCGTATAACGAAATCGTTGATATTACCGGCTTTAGCGCCAACGATGTAAAAAGCTTTATACAAAACGGTAAAAGGAATTTAAAATTGAAACTTGAAAGCCAGATGAATGAGCCAGAATTATGACGACATAAATAACAGGAATCTGAAAAAGCTTTTTGAGCAGAATGAACCGGCCGACGACTTTGAGAAAGAGGCGCTTGAAGGCTTTGCCACCCTCGAAGACAACCAGCATGCGTTTGAACTGAAAGCGCTGGTTGATAAACGAGTGGAGCAGGCGCTTGTTAAGGAGAAAAAACGGCGCGGAGCGATCATTTGGTAGGCGCCTGCAGGCATTGTTGTAACGGCCGGCTATACGGTAATACTTTTCAGGAGCACCATTGTTGAGGATAAAAAAAATGTGGCCATAACCGAAACGCCCAAAAGTCTGGAGATGAAAGAGGACAAGTTGCCGGTTGTGGATACACAGCCCGAACAGGCTTCACAACGGGAAGTAGTGTTGGGTGAAAAAACAACCTACAAATCGAAAAATAAAGTGCCACAGGGCACTTTTACGTCCGGTGATAACTCTCATTCAAAAACAGTAAATGAAGATTTACGGAAGGAACCTGTTACTGAAAAAGAAAAGCCGGCATTGGATGATGACCGGTCCGGTTTTGATGATAATGCAGCGCCTGTTAAATTTGTACCTGCCCCTGCCACTGCGGGGGTTGCAAATACGGCAGTTCTGGATGAATCAGATAAAAAGGATGTTCAAGCGAAAAACCCTGAGTTGGCTCAGGCGTCGGAAAAACCAGTGGCCCAAAGTAAGTATGAAGCTGAAGACGCAAACGTTCAGATGACTGAAAGAGTAGTGTTAGAATCAAAGGCAAAACGGTTAAAAAAGACACCAGCTAAGGAGGTTGAAAATCTGGCTAAATCAAAAAAAGAAAACGCGACCCGCACCTACAAAAGTGTATCAACCGAATCTAAACAGGATAATTCAAAGGAATATGTAGCCCAAATTACGTATGATGGCGGAGAGGATGCCCTAAAGAAGGATTTGAAAAAGCTACTCGATGAAAATGGCATATCTTGCAGGTTTGAGGCAATGCTATATTTTAAAACAGTTGAACAAATTGAACGCGTTGAGATTACAAAAGCCTATAAACTTAACGTTGAAGAACAGAAAAAGCTGACAGAAACGCTCCTGAAACTAAACCACTTCGGTGTATCGCAGGGAACCATGCCGCCAAACGGCTATTCTTACAAAATTGTTTACAAACCTTAACGGGTAAGGTCTTTAAAAACATCTTCCAGTTTTTGTTCCTCACGGTTAAGAGTAAGTACCCCGAGATTGTTGGCGACTGCAAAATTAAAAATGTCTTTTCGGGGGTCTCCGTCAGAAGAGGAGCTGAGTTGCCAGGTGTTGCCTCCGGTATTTTTCACGGCGTCAATTCCGTTAATGGTTTCCAGTAAGTTTTGATTTACAGGCTTATCAAATTCAACCGTAATGATTTGCCTGGTTGAATTTCTGCGCAGGCTTCCTGTTTGGTCATTTGCTACTATTTCACCTTTATTTATGATGATAACCCGGTCGCAAATGGCTTCAACCTCCTGCATGATATGAGTGCTCAACATAACCGTTTTTTGTTTTCCGAGCGATTTAATAAGGGTTCGGATTTCTTCCAGTTGGTTGGGGTCGAGTCCGGTTGTCGGCTCATCCATAATTAGCACCTTAGGGTCGTGTATCATAGCTTGTGCGAGGCCTACGCGCTGCCTGTAACCCTTACTAAGGGCACCAATTTTTTTATTTTGTTCGAGACTAAGGCCGGTAATGTGTATCATATCGGCTACGCGCTGTTTGGTGTTTTTAAGCTTGTAAATGCTTCCGGTAAATGCAAGAAACTCTTTTACATACATGTCAAGGTAAAGCGGATTGTGTTCGGGAAGATATCCGATTTGTTTCCTCACATCCAGGCTTTGAGTGGCAACGTCAAAACCGCACACGCTTGCCTGCCCGTTGCTGGGAGGAATGTAACAGGTCAGTATCTTCATCATGGTGCTTTTGCCTGCACCGTTTGGACCCAAAAAGCCTACAATCTCGCTGCTTCCTACCTCAAAACTTACATTATTGAGCGCCTTTTGGGAACCGTAATTTTTTGAAATGTTATTTACCCTGATTGACATTTGCTGATTCTGGTATTAGTGCATAAAACGGTCATTCAAAACTCCTTATTTCTGCTGTTTAAAAACATGTTGTTCAACCCAGCCTTTGCCCCAGTTTTCAATTTCTTCGGCGCTCCATATTTGCGGATAAAAAATGCGTTTCTGAAATCTTGGTGGCAGGTATTTTTGCCAGTTGGTTCCTCCTGTAGCCGCTACATCGCCTTCGTTTTGCTGAAGATAGCGCACCGCACTTTTATAATGTACCAGCGGCCAGTTAATGTTCACATTTACATCAAGCTGTTTCAGGGCATTGATAACATCCGGGTCCTTTTGCTGCTCTTTATTGAGTGAAAGATATTTCTGCCAGATGTTTTTTGATTTGTATTCGCTGGCCAGTTGTTTAAACGTTTTAGAATATTTCTTTTCAAACTGCAGCAGGGTGAGCGTTTTTTTACCCGTCGCTGTTTCGGTGGCGCCTTTGTTCCAGTAGATAAAATTAAAAAGCTCGTCAATGCCGGCCTCCTTACCCTGATATTGCGGGCGAATTTCTTTATCCACAAGATTAATAAAATCGGTGCTGCATAGTTCGATCATCCTGTACTGTGCGCTTTGAAACCCACTGGCAGGCAATAATGCCATTCTGAACTTCAGGAACTGTTGTTTTTCCATTCCATTGATCATAATTTCGAACGATTTTGTGAGCGCTTCGAAATAGCGGTTTACCCGGCCAATGCGTTCAACAAAAAAGTCTTTGTCAAGGGTTTCACGCCAGCCTTCGTCTTTACCGGTTGATGAAATTTTTTTCCCATTGTTACCAATCTGTTCCAATTCGTGAAGCGCCAGCTTAAAGTAAAGTTCAGTAATCTGATGATACATAATAAAAATAAGCTCATCAGGATAATCGGTGCGTGGTCTTTGAAGGCTTAACAGCGTATCCACCTCTGTGTAATCCCAGTAGGTAAGGTAATTGGATAAAAGCAAACCTTCGAGATAACTGTTAATATCCTGTCCGGTTTGGGTGTATTTGTCTGCAAGTTCCTTTAACTTCTCGTCAAGTTGATGTTCCATGTTTTTAAAAGTACAAATTTATTTATTGCTTCAACGCCGGCTTTTGTGGCTTATGATCAGCGGTTAATTCCTCTTGCGTTTAACGCTTTCTGATACGCTTTTGCGTATTTATCGTGTTCTTCATAAGTTGCCGAAAAGTCGGAGTAACCATTGAGCTGCGGTTTGGCACAAAAAAACAGGTATTTGTGCTTTGAGTAATTGAGCGTGGCGTCAATGGCTTGCGTACCTACAAGGCATATGGGGCCCGGAGGTAGTCCCTTGTAACGATAGGTGTTGTATGGCGAATCGGTTTCCTTGTCTTCATCCAGTATCCTTTGTGCATCATAGTTTTTATTTGCGAACTTAAGGGTGGGATCGGCCTGCAGGGGCATGCCTTTACTAAGCCTGTTGAAATAAACACCGGCTATTTTTTTTTGTTCTGATTCAATAACGCTTTCACTTTGCACGATGCTGGCCAGCGTAATTATCTGCGGAACACTATACCCGGTTTTTTTTGCAAGCGCCACCCGATTGCTGTTCCAGATTTTTAAATACCTCTCCTTTAAAAGGGCAAAAAACTCCTCCGAACTGATGGCCCAGCTAACTTCATACACTCCGGGAACCACCATGGCAAAACTGGTCTCGGGATCGAGCCCAAAATAGTTATGCAGATTTTCACCATCATCAATAAAATCCTCCAGTTCAGAATCGCTGAGCTCGAGCTTATCGTCGGTGTAATCAACAAACTCGTCCATATCGCGGATTTGTGAGTTGTAGGTAAGTTTCACATTTTCCTGTTTGTTGTATTTTATGAGGTTAATGATCTGGCGCATGCTCATGCCGTTTGTAATCCTGTATCTGCCCGGGTTAATATGGTCGGGCAACTCCATTTTTTTAGCCAGCCAGTCAAAAGCTTCCGGGTCGCTAATGATGTTATCGGCGTTAATGTCGTCCAGCACGTCTTCGTATTTATCTTCACGCCCAATGTATATAAAGGTGTAGCTCTTATCCTTAAGATGAACCCTTCCGATAAAAAATTTATTGTAAACGTAAAACGATGCGGCAACAATTATGAATACGAGTAAGAGGAAAATCACCCAGCGTCTTTTTTTCTGTTTTGCCATAACTTAATGTGTAAGCTGTTTTAAGGCATAAGACGCCTGACCATTTTTGGGGTTTAAGTTTAAAATCCGATGCAGGTATTTTTTTGCCTGGGTATAGTCTTTCATGTAGATATAATAACCGGCCAAATTTAATAAAAGGGCTTCATTATCAGGGTCCAGTTGTTCGCCTTTCAAATACAATTTCAGTGCCTTTTCGGGTTCGTTTTGCACGAGGTGCATATAACCGAGATTGGAGTAGGGCGAAACCATTTCAGGGTTTTCTTTCATGATGAATTCAAATTGCTTTTTAGCCTCTTCTGTTTTTCCGCAGGCTGCCAGCGCGGCGCCCAGCTTGTTTCTGAAATCGAGCTGATAAGGAGCCAGATCAACAGCTCGCTGAAACCAGGGTAATGATAATTCAGGCGGGCTTGCCGCAAAATAGGATTCGCCAACGCGGTAACAGGTCCAGGCATCGTCGTTTGAAAAGGATGTGTGATTTAGCCGGCTTAATATATGTTCTTTTTTACTTTTTGTATTGAGCATGTTGTCAATCTCATGATAAAGTCCTTTGTCGTAATAGAGTTGTATAAGAAAAGGAGCCCTTTCATCGGGATTATGAATGTTTTTCTTAATAATTCGCTCAGCAGAATCAAGGTAAATCTTGTTTTTATCAAATTTCTCGTAGTGATTTAAATACGCTTTTGCTCTCGTGGCCGCTTCAGGACTTTTCTCGTTAATGGCAAAAAGGCCCAGGAATTCTTTCACCTTTTCTTTTTCCATTTTACGTAAAGGCCTGCGTATGTAGTGATCGTGAACCGAAACGTGCGGTATATCCGTAGATCCGGAAGCTGGCATGTGACAACCAACGCAATTGGAGGTTTTGCTGGCAAATCTCGCGCATTCCGTTTTCAACTCCTGTTTACTGCTAACATGGCATTTCAGGCAGGCATTGTTATAGCTGTTTTTGCTGGTGGCCCTTACGCTTACATGCGGATTGTGGCAGCTCACACAGGTAAGCGCATCTTTGTATGGCTTTAGTTTTTGGCTGCCCGCGGCATTTGGCAACGATTTAACAAAGCAACGGCTTTGTTTAAGCCTGTCGGCGTGCGAGGCCATAATAAATTCATCATCGGCGTTTTTGTATTTAGGCAGAAATACAGTCATAAAATCGCTGAGTTTTTGTCCGGGCCGGAAGTCGTAAAACGAATGCCCATTTTTAAGTACGGCATTGCCTTGCAAATGACAGCGCTGACAAATGTCGAACTGTTTGTCCACTTCCAGTTTGGCCGGGTTCACGATCGAACGGTCGGCATAGAGGGAAGTATCAATGGTTATTCCTTTTTGTTTCAGTGCCACATGAATACTGCCCGGACCGTGGCAACGTTCACAGTCAATACCCTGCGGTAAGGCGCTGTACTTGTTTTCGGAGCCAATTACGAAATTGGGGTAGCCGTTGTGGCAACTCATACATTCAAGTCCGATTTTGCGACTGAAGCGTGTGTTAATGCCGTTCTCGAAGCCAGGCGGCATATCCCAGCGGTGTTTTTGAGTATAAAAGGTCATTGGCATTTGGGTTATGTAACCATTACTGTTGTGCATGTGCGAATTGGTATGCTGCCCCGAACCAATAATGTAATTGACCTGTTTTTTGAGAGTGTGGGTTGTGTCTTTGTTGTTCAACCGGTATTCACAAATAAACATGCTGTCACCTTCAAAACAAGCTTTGTAATTCAAGTCAGAGAACCGGTCGTAAACACCTGCGGAACTAAAATCGCCGGATGATTTTTTTTTACCGGCCACAGCAAACGACTGCCCCATACCGGTTTGGATAAATGTATTGTAAATTGATTGGTGGCAGAGCTTGCAGGTATTCATGCCCACATAATGGGCCGAGTCCGAATGATTAAGAAAAGCTAGTGAATCCGTTGGGGCTTCTTGTTTTTTTTCTCCACTTTTTGTATTGCCGCAAGCGGCAAAAATCAACGCTGCGCCAAACAGAGTCGTGGTTATGTACAACCGTTTAGTCAACACTGTGGATGCATTGGAGAAACCAAACATCTTCGTAAGAATTGAGGCCGGTTTTGTGCCAGCATTTTTTAAGACCGCTTTTTTCGAAACCACATTTTTCGAAAAGGCCTAGGCTTGCAGTGTTTGACTGGTTTACATGCGCGAAGATTTGCTTCAGGTGAAGGGTTCCGAAACAATAATCTTTTACTAGTTTTATGCATTCCTGTGCGCTTCCCTTGCCACGAAACGATTCGTGAATGTAAATACCAACACCGCAGCGGGCATGCTGGGGGTCAAATTCAAATAGATCAACAATGCCAATGGTTTTATGGGTTTCCTTTGAATCCACCATCAACCTCAATTGTTTGTTTGTATAAATATCCTGGTACGCTGCATTAACAAACTCCTCCAGAATAAAACGGCTGAAAGGCACCTGAGTGAAACTTACAGGCCATAAGGCCTGATTGTTTTCCCAGCTAAAAAGTAATTGAGCATCGGAGGGTTCCACTGCGCGCAATTCAATATGATCTCCGCTCATGAACATTTCAGTCTTCTTTTAAAGATATTTCACCCTTATACACGAATTGCGCTGGTCCTTTGAGCCAAATGTTGTAAAAGTTGTGTTCAAGTACCTTGTCAAAACTCACTTCCAGGGTTCCGCCTGGTGTTTTTACGAGGCATTTGTTTTTTTCGGTTGAGATGCCTTGAAGAGCAGCTACCAGTGCCGAAGCAGTTACGCCAGTGCCGCAGGAGAGCGTTTCGTCTTCCACACCACGTTCGTAGGTTCTTACCAACAGTGCCTCATCCGTTTTTTCAATAAAGTTCACGTTGGTTCCATCGGCTGCATAAGCTTCGCTGTTGCGGATACGGCGTCCGTGGCCAACAACATCATAAGCCATAACGTTTTCAACTTTGGCAACGTAATGCGGCGAACCGGTATTTAAAAAATAAAAGCCCTCACCAAGCTCAACGTGTTTTACGTCCTGCATTTTTAACGAAACGCTTTCATCCTCGTTAATAACCGCATCGTGAATGCCATCAATGGCCAAAAAGCAGGCTTTGTTGCCAATAACACCAAGTAACCTGGCAAAGGCGGTGATACAGCGCCCGCCGTTACCACACATGCTGCTTTCATGGCCATCGCTGTTAAAATAAACCATTTTAAAGTCAATACCTGGTTCGGCTTCAAGTAACATTAACCCATCGGCACCAACGCCAAAGCGCCGATGACACAGAAATGCAATTTGTTCGGTACTAAGCGAAAGGTTGCGTTTGCGATTGTCAATCAGAATAAAATCGTTGCCTGTTCCCTGGTACTTATAAAATTCCAACCGCATGTTTAATTGATTCGGGCAAGCAGATCGCTGTCGAGCACGCGTTCCAGGGGCTTAAAATCGCTGCCGTAAAAAAGTTTATATACCTGATCGGAACACTTGATGTAATAAGAATCGTCGAGTTCGTACAGCACTACGTTATTAAAGTCAATAAATCCGTACAGCAGTACCTTGTTTTTAGAAAAGCGATAACCTTTAGAGTTAAGGGGTGTTTTCCAGAATTCAATAAAATAAAGATCGGATTCGTTTTCCTCAACACCGGCAATTTTTGCAGCAGCACTATCCTGCTTGGCAGAGTTAGCGCCTATATGAATAAGTTTTACATTTTTTACCGAAAGCAGTTCTTCGGTGGCGATGTTTATTTCCGAATCTTTTTTAATAAGACTGTCCACCTCTTTATAGTTCACGTTTTTACTTTTGCCCAGATCTATTTTAAATCGCTCACGGTTACCGTGTGATTCGGAAGGTTCAGGAACGTTTTTCACCGGCTGCTCAATCACCGTGATCTGTTCACGGGCCGATTCCTTGAGGCGGTTAAACACATCACTGAGTTTAAAAACAAAAAAACCGGCACCGATCAAAAGACCAATTGTGACACCGAAAATAAAAGCAGGAATTTTTCTTTTTATCCTCATTAAAATCCTTGTAAATTTATAAAAATTAAACTTGCGTTTTGTGATTACGATTTTGAATTTTTAACAGGTGGAAGCCGCCCGCGGTTAAGCTTTGTTAAAAAGAATTTAAGCCTATAACAGCGATATTAATTTTGCGTTTAACAAACTAAACAAAAAGATTAATGGAGTTATGAAAAAGTTAGTTTCAACAGCGCTCGTTGCCTTTGTAGGCGGCATTGCAGCACTCGGTATTTCTCATTTTTATCAATCAGGATCAAACTCTGGTTCATGCCAGATAACTAATCCGGGCTCAGGCTCTTCTTATCATCTGACCAGCTATAATGGCTCACAAGGCACTGGGTTACCCGATTTTGCTCAGGCAGCCGATAAATCGCTTCAGGCAGTGGTACATATCAAAACAACCAGCGAACGGGTAAATAATCTGGCATTCGATCCGTTTGCAGAAATTTTCTTTGGCCCGCAAAAGCGCCAGCAAAACTTTGTTCAGGAGGGAAGCGGCAGCGGTGTCATCATCAGCAACGATGGATATATTGTTACAAACAATCACGTGGTCAACGGTTCCGATAAAATTGAAGTTGTACTCAACGACAAGCGAACCTATGTTGCCGATGTCATCGGCAGCGATGCCAGCACCGACATTGCCCTCATTAAAATAAAGGAAAAGGAGCTGCCATTTTTAAATTATGGCAATAGTGATGATATTCACATAGGAGAGTGGGTATTGGCAGTAGGCAACCCGTTCAACCTTTACAGTACTGTTACAGCAGGTATCATCAGTGCAAAAGGGCGCAACAACATTCTTAATGCCAATAACCGCCCCATAGAGTCGTTTATTCAAACCGACGCCGTGGTAAATCCAGGCAATAGTGGTGGTGCGCTGGTAAATACAAACGGTGAGCTTGTGGGAATCAACACCGCCATCGCGTCAAACAATGGCGCTTATCAGGGGTATTCGTTTGCCGTGCCGGTTAACATTGTAAAGAAGGTGGTGAGTGATCTGGTTGAGTTTGGAACGGTGCAACGCGCTTATATGGGAGTTAGTATTCAGGAGATTGATGCGAAATTTGCCGCCGACAAAAACATTAAGCAATTAAAGGGGGTTTATGTAAATGGCATTACAAGCGGCGGCAGCGCCGAAGAAGCCGGAATTAAGGAAGGCGATGTAATTACCAGGATTCACAACGCGCAAATATCTTCCCTTAGCGAATTGCAGGAGCAACTTAGCCGGTTCCGGCCAGGCGACAAAATTGATGTAACAATCATCCGGAACGAAAGGGACATGACCATTCCGGTTGAGCTGAAATCGCTTGATAATACAACCAAATTGGTTAAAAAAAGTGAGCTTCTGAGCAAATCGGCCATGGCTCTGGGTGCCGAGTTTCGCGAAATGGATAAAGAAGATCTTGCCCAGCTGCGTCTCGAAAATGGCGTGAGGGTTGACAAGGTTAATCCAGGAAAACTTTCACAGGTGGGAATTCAGCCCGGCTTTATTGTAACAAGCATAGATAAAAAGCGGGTTAATACCGTTAACGATATAAACAAATATCTGGAGGATAAAGGCGGAATGATTCAGATAGAGGGCTTTTATCCAAACGGAATGCGGGCTTCTTATACGTTTTCACGATAACTTACTATAAGGTGTTTAAAAGGCGGGCTTTTGGCCCGCTTTTTTTTGTTATAAGTGCTTTCTTAAAACCAAAATTTGTTTTAACGCAATTTGTGTTCCAGACGCTTTAAGTTGAACATTTTCCTGAGCCCAGTTGCAGCAATAAATTACTAAATTTGCCCGCTATGGACGAACGTGCTGCTTCCTTTTTAAGGTTGCTAACAATAATGGATGAGCTTAGGGAACAGTGCCCCTGGGATAAAAAGCAAACCATTGAAAGCATAAGGCATTTAACCATCGAGGAAACCTTCGAGCTCAGTGATGCTATCCTCAAGAAGGATATGCAGGAAATTAAAAAGGAACTGGGCGACATTTTGCTTCACATTGTTTTTTATTCGCGCATTGCTTCTGAAACGGGCGATTTTACGATCCGCGAAGTGATTGATACCCTGTGTGAAAAACTCATCTTCAGGCACCCGCATATTTATGGCGATGTAAAGGCCGAAACCGACGAACAGGTAAAGCAGAACTGGGAACAGCTAAAACAGAAAGAAAAGGGCGGTAATAAGTCGGTGCTGGCAGGGGTGCCCAATAGTATGCCTGCATTACTAAAGGCGTACCGAATACAGGAAAAAGCACGGGCCGTTGGCTTCGACTGGGAAAAACCGGAACAGGTTTTTGAAAAGGTAAAAGAAGAGCTGCATGAATTTGAATCCGAAGTTCGGAATGCCAACCAGCAAAGGGCTGAAAGCGAATTTGGCGATGTGTTGTTTTCACTGATCAATTACGCTAGATTCCTTAATATTAATCCTGAAGATGCCCTGGAGCATACTAAT
>CALMNJ010000386.1 GCA_937868675.1 uncultured Bacteroidota bacterium
AAATAAAATCATGCGTGCGTATTCCTTTTTAAGTTTTTCGAGGTTGTTCCTGAGTTGTTGTACCTGTTCTTCGTTTTGTTTTATCTCGTGACCCAATGCCACAATTTCGGCATTGATTACATTGATGAGCCCCTGCCTTTTTTCGAGCTTGATGTTAATGTTTGCCAGATCGCCATAAGACTTTGTCTTATCCTTCCGGGTGTCGGTAAGCATGGCGCTTAACTGCTTTAGCTCTTCGTCGAGTCGTTTCTTCTTTTGCTGAAGATCCTGGCTGGTGGTGCGGGGTTTCGCTTTTTGTGCACGAAGAGGGGGTGCAAATAACAAACACAGCGCCAGTGCGCCGGCAAAAAAGAATTTACTTTTGCCTGATCTGAATGCGTTCATATTTCGCCGGGATATTAACCCCTATTTTTTGCGGCGTGTTTTTTTCAATACGAACATAATCAATTTTAGCCTGTGCTTTTTTCTGCGCCACAATGTCAATATCAACATGGTATGGTGCATAAACACTGTCTTTATGGGTAAAGTTACTATAGTTGGCAATGAACATACGGTTGGTTGTAGGTTCTATAAATTCGTTCTTCAGGATTTTATAATTTTCAGGGTTTTGGGTCAGTATCTGAAGTGCGTCTTTAAGGTCGGCCACACCATTTTGTATGCGCCTGAGCCTGCGTTTGCGCACGGTGCTAAGCAGGTAGTGGCAGTTTGGCCTGTCGGCTACCGGTTTCAAATTTATCTCGTCGTCGTGGAACTCGGCGCTGTTTCCGAACATGACCGCCTGTAGTACATCGTAATCGAGATCGGCGTTTAACAGATCGTTAATGTAATTGAAATCGCCTTTGAAGTAAGTTTTATTGATGTAGTTTACAAACACAACCGTGTCGCGGGTAATAAGCACTTTTGCCACATCAAGGCCCAGCAGGTATTGAATGCTTACAAGAATGACACTGTCACGGCGCATTTTAATCCCAATGTCGAAGTTTTCCTCTTTGGGCCCGTCAGGCTCATTAACAATGGTAGTTACATTAGCTTTTGCCTTTATCCATTCAAACTTAAATTCATTCTCTTTGATGTGCCGGCTCAGGGTGCGGGCACTTTTATAATCAAGCCTGCACCGGTTGTTCAAGGTATCGGTTTTAACCACTTCCTGCACCGGTTCGGGCTTTATAATCACCTTTTTATGCCTGCATGAAACAACCGCCGTTAATGCAAACAACAGTGCCAGAAAAAGTATATTCCGAGAGTTAATCATCCAGCTTTTTGATTCTTAGCTTCTTATCCAGCGCCTCACTTTTGCCTCCGGCATTTCTTGCGCGCTCCCATAGTTTAAGGGCCTCATCGCGTTTACCATTTTTATAAAGCGCATCGCCATAATGTTCCAGCACTTCGGCATCGTTGCTTCCTCTGGCAGCCTTCAATAACCAGTCTTCTGCTTCCTGGTATTTTTTTTGCATGTACAGAACCCACCCGTAAGTATCCATATACCCTGTATTACCAGGCTTGATTTGATTTATTTTTTTAGCAAATTTTTCGGCCAACTCAAGTTTTTCACCACGCATGGATAAAAAATAGGCATAATTATTAAGCACGTAGGTATTGTCCGGATCAATTTTCAATGCTTCTTCAAAGGCTTTATCGGAGGCCTGATAGTCTTTAAGATAGTAATTTGCATCCCCAAGTGTTTTTAAAAAATCGAGCCGGATATCAGGACTGCTCATTACAAACTCAAGCCCATCGTTTAGTGAGGTAACCGCTTTTTTATACGCGCCTGCTTTTGTATTGGCAACACCATTAAACAAGTATCCCTCCGGTTGATTAGGAAAAATTTCCATGCACAACGCGCTGTGGTGTTCAAGTGAGTCAAAAAGCCGGAACTCGTTGTCCATGTAAAGCAAATTTCGCCAGATTCTGTAATTTTTACGTTCGTTAGAAGCCGCCAAGTAGTAATAACGAACTGCCTCCATATTATTTTTATTGAGCCTCAAAAAATCGGCGTATGTGCCGTTTGTTTCGGTAGCAGTTGGATGAACCCCAACTGCTGTGCGGGCCAGTTCAAGTCCCTTTTTAAGAGCGTCGGCATTACCCGCTTCGGCATCTTTATAAAATTCGGCAAGTATGTTGGCTTTGGTTCCGGCATCCAGTTCCGGATTTTCAAAGGCGCGCTGCAGGGCTTCATTCGCTTTTTCTTCGTTTTTCGTGATTCTGTAATAGTCGTATAGAGCCAGATTTACTGTTGGGTTTAAAGGATCCATCAGCAACACTTTTTCGTAGTTTTGTTTTGCCTTTTCGCCATCACCTGTTTCAAGATAAAAATCGGCCAGATAAATAACATAGCGCGACTCGTCGGACTTTGATGCAACAAGCTTATTGAGTTCGTTTTCGGCGTCTTTGAGGCGCTTCATGCTTTTGAGCAGTTTTACTTTATTGAGCACAAGCTGTTCGCTTGGCCCATAAGTGCTCTCGATCTGGTCATAGAGCTTAAGCGATTTGTCATAATCCCCAACAAGGGCATATTCAATCGCAAGATCTTCCTTGAAGTCGGCTTTGCCTGGAAAATTCTTCACGAGTTTTTCACGAACTTTTATTGCTTCGGCGTACTGCCTTTTTGAATTATAGCAGTCAACCAGCAACAACTGGTACCATTCGTTTACAGGGTTTGATGCGGCTGCCTGCGTGGCAAATGTAATTGCCATGTCGGTATTGCCCAATAATTTATAAATGGTTCCGAGCTCGTAACTTACCGCAGCGTTGGCCGGATCCAGTGTTTTGCATTCCTCAAAAAGTTTAAGTGCCGGCTGAAGGTTGCCTTTCATACGTTCACCGCATGCATTCACAAATAACGTTGACAAAAGCGCTTCCTTGTTGGCAGACCCGGTTGGTTTACCGCTTTTGATATCGCGTGAAGAAACCGCATGTTGTTTTGATTTACACGAAATACAGAGGCACGTAAGGGTAACAAGGCCAATAAAAACCAGGATATGTTTCGAGGCCCTATACAATGATTTGGGTGTAGTCGCTGATACTGAGGTCGAGGCCTTTGCCGCTTACCTCTGCGCCAATTCCAAGCATGCTGTTTGAAATCACAATGTCTTTAATGCGGCAGTTTTGCTGCACGATAGCGTTGCTTACAATGGCTCCGCTTATTACACTCCCCGAACCAATACTTGCATGTGGGCCTATGATGGCATTATTCAGCTCAACATTGCTGCCAATAAAACAGGGTTCAATGATAACGCTGTTGTTATTTTTAATATTTGTCCCTTTGAGGTGGGCTTTTCCTTTGTCGAACTCAAGCACTCGTTGGTTTGTGTAAACGGTGGCATTTTTATTTCCGCAATCGAGCCATTCGGTAACCTGCCCCGGAACAAATTTTGTACCCTTTCGTTTCATGTTCTCAAGTGCATTGGTAAGCTGAAATTCGCCCTTTTCGGTAATATTATTGTCAAGCAGGTATTGAAGTTCCGATTTCAGATAATCTCCGTCTTTAAAATAATAGATCCCAATGATGGCCAGATCGCTAACGAATTGTTCGGGTTTTTCCACAAAATCGGTAATCACCCCGTTACCATCCAGTTTCACCACTCCAAACTGGCGCGGGTCGTCAATTTTTTGAACCCAGATTACACCTTCCTTTTCGGTGTCCATCACAAAATCAGCCTTAAATAAGGTATCGGCAAACGCCACCACGGTTTTCCCTTTAATGGCTTCCTTTGCACACATAATAGCGTGGGCGGTTCCGAGTGCCTTTTCCTGATAATAGATACTGCCCCGTGCACCCTGACTTTCGGCCACTTTAATAAGGTTTTGTTCCACTTCGGATCCAAAATCGGGAGCAATTACAAAGGCGATTTCATTTACCGTTTGTCCGCATACTTTAGTTATGTCTTCAACCAGGCGTTGAACCACCGGTTTTCCGGCCACCGGTATAAGAGGCTTGGCTGTGGTGAGCGTGTGCGGTCGCATGCGCTTTCCTTTGCCTGCCATTGGTATAATAATCTGCATAAATGCGTTTTTGCTATCCCGCAAAAATAACATAATTTACCGGATGTAAATCCCCGCCACAAAGGTGAACAGCCGGTATTTCATAGCATTAATGCTGCCCCTGCCATTGCAGGAAGCGGTTGAGGTATTGAAACAGGAACTGGAGCAAACACACGGGCTCCGGGGCGCCCTGCGAAGCCCGGCACACATAACACTTCACCGGCCGTTTTCGTGGCCTGAAGAAAAGGAAAGTATCCTGCTTCAGAAACTCGGCTCATTTTCCTTTGGGCCGGATTTTGAAGTGACATTAAAAGACTTTGGATTTTTTGAACCCAGAGTGATTTACATTCATGTTTTACCAAATCCGGCACTTGACGATCTGCATGAAAGACTGAAGCGGTTTGCCATGCGGGAACTTAAATTGTTTAATGAAGCCGAAGATATGCGCGGTTTTCATCCGCATATTACCATTGCCAACAGGGATCTTAAAAAACCTGACTTTTATGCGCTACAGCCCATTTACACTAACCGCAGCTTCGGGGGTTCGTTTACATGTTCGTCTGTTTCCTTGCTTAAACTCGGGCATAAATGGCGTGTTATACAATAATCCTTTTATTGGCTGATTAAAAATCCCTATCTTGTTTTAGTATGTTTTGCAAAACACAGGATGGCCTCAACCTTTATTATGAATGGCAGGGCCTTGAAAATACAGGCGAAACGCTGGTTCTTCTTAACGGCTTAACTCAATCCACTTTATCATGGGGGCTTGTTACTCCGTATTTCAAAACTACGTACAGAATTCTTTTACTGGATTTTGTTTTTCAGGGGCAAAGCGATAAGACAGGCCACTGGCGTGATTTTTACCAGCATGCTGACGATGTGATCTCGGTACTTGACAAAGAAGGCATTACAAAAGCGCATATTCTGGGCCTCTCGTATGGCAGCCTTGTTGCGCAGCACCTCGCGGTGAAACATCCCGGCCGTTTACAAAAACTGATGCTGGTAAGCACCTTTGCGCACAAAACGCCCTACTATGAGGCCATTGAATTGAGCTGGTGGCGCGCCCTTGAAATGGGTGGATATAATCTTTTGCTCGACATCATGCTTCCAAGCGTACTCAGCGAGGGTTATTTTTCAAATCCACTTATACCGATAGAAGCCATGAAGGAGATGCGCCGAGAAACAAATCAAAACAAAGAAGCATTGCTTAACTTAATGCGGGCTACGAAAGAGAGCGGTGATTTCAGACCTACCCTTCGGCGTATTACAGCCCCAACCCTGATCGTTCAGGGCGAAAAAGACTTGCTGCTTCCTGTACACCTTGCCAACGAGGTGCATCTTAATATCAAGGGTTCAAGGTTTATTGTGATTCCAAACGCCGGACACACCTTGAATCTTGAGCATGTGCCGGATATGTGCCAGCTGGCAGCCGGGTTTCTAGCTAACTGATACTGGAATTAATAAAAACGGTAATTAAATAAAGAATAAAGCTGGATGCTTATCCGTCAACTCAGAATTCAAATTTGTACCCTACTCCTTTTACTGTTTTGAAGTATTCGTCGCCAATTTTTTCGCGAAGTTTGCGTATATGAACGTCAATAGTACGATCGCCAACCACCACTTCATCGCCCCAAACCTGATCCAGAATATACTCTCGGGTAAAAACCTTTCCTGGTTTACTACTTAACAGGGCAAAGAGTTTAAACTCTTTTTTGGGCAGGGCTATTTCAACATTTCCTTTAAATACCGAGTGTTTCTCCTTATCAATCCGGACATCACCGAATTCCATGTTCGAATCGGTGTTTTGAGCAGACTGAAGCCTGCGGAGCAGCGCTTTTATACGGCTAATAAAAACACGTGGTTTAATGGGTTTTGTAATATAATCGTCAGCACCAACCTCAAATCCGGCTATTTGTGTATAGTCTTCGCTTCTTGCTGTTAAAAATGCAATTAAAACCTCCTGCAGCCCTTTCTGTTCGCGTATTTCACGGCAGGTTTCAATACCGTCCATGTCCGGCATCATCACATCCAATACGATCAGGTGCGGCAATTCCTTTTTGGCAATCTCAATGGCATCACGACCATTGTTTGCAGTCAGTATCTCATAGCCCTCTTTCTTAAGGTTATAGCCCAGAAACTCCACTATATCCGGTTCATCATCAACCAACAGTATTTTAATTGCCGAATTGTTCATCGTTAAAAATTAACACGTCAAAATTATAAAAAAGAGACGCCTGTATAAGTTAACTTATTATTAAGTTATTGTATAAACCGGCGCCTTATTTTAAAGTTTTCATAACATGAAATTTAAGCGCGGGTAATCCAGCTTGACGTTTTTTGCATAAAATTTTTAAGAAACGCATGCGAAGTTTATTTATTTACATTTTTTTGACGTTACTGATTGGACAGGCTTCATCACAAACCGGAAGGATTTCGGGTGTAATTTTGGATGCCAAAACGGGCGAAACACTCCCGGGAGCCAGTATTATTATTTTTGGAACCACGCGTGGGGCAACTGCCGACTTCGATGGCAAGTTCTCGATAAACAATGTGCCTTCAGGAAGGGTAGTTCTTTTGGCAAGTTACGTTTCATACACCAATAAAAAGATTGCCGACGTTGTGGTGCCCGCAAATGATGCTGTTGAGGTGAACGTTCAGCTGGAGCCCGCCAGCTCGCAAAGCCTTACCGAGGTGGAAGTAGTGGTAACGCTGAATAAGGAAAATAACGTGGCCCTGGTGCTGCAGCAAAAAAATTCGGCTGCGGTAAGCGACGGCATTAGCTCTGAAACCATAAAACGTACGCCCGACAGAAACACAAGCGATGTACTGAAGCGCGTGAGTGGTGTGACGATTCAGGACGATAAGTTTGTAATTATTCGTGGGCTTAATGAACGATACAATGCTTCGTTCCTTAACGGAGCGCCGCTGCCAAGCACGGAATCGGACAAAAAAGCTTTTGCCTTTGATCTGTTTCCTTCAAACATGCTTGACAATATTGTGATAAATAAAACCGCCACGCCTGACATGCCTTCCGAATTTGCAGGCGGGATTGTACAGATCAATACCAAGAGCATCCCTGAGAAGAATTTTGTACTTTTCAGCGGAGGTGCGGGTTACAACACTATTACCACCGGAAAAACAAAGATCGCATACAACGGTGGGAAGTTTGACAACCTCGGTTTTGATGATGGCTCACGAAATCTTCCCAAAGAAGTTCCTTCTTATGAAGAAAAAGCGAGTTGGATAAGCAATCCCGAACAGGCCCGCATGGCCACCTATTTTAAAAATGACTGGGGCTACAGCTTAAAGAAATTCGCTCCGAATTACAATTTCCAGTTTGCCACCGGCTATAATATTAAGCGCAAGGAAAAGGATTTTATGGGCATTATTTTTAGTTTAAGCCTCAACAACAACAAAGTGTATTACGACCTGAACCGTTATGAATATGATGTGCTCAGCATTACGGGTCACAACGATCACACACCGCAACGGGAGCAGCAATACGCCAATAAGGTTTATCAAACACAGGCGTCGTCGGGCGGCCTTCTCAATCTTGCGTTTAAACTTAACGAAAACAACTCTCTGCCCTTCAAAAATCTTTTTACCGGCGCATCCGAAAATAATTTTATTTATGCTGTTGGCACCAATACCATTGGGGCACCCGGGCTTACCAACCGCATTACCTCGCGATTTTTCTCAGCTAATCAGATTTTATCATCGCAGCTAAGCGGCGAACACCTATTACCCAAGCCCAAAATTAAAATCAGCTGGAACAATGCCTTCAGCAGCGTGAAGCGCACAGTGCCTGACCTTCGTTTCATGTCGTACACCAAAAGCGACAACTTTAACGACCCTTCGGCACCTTACTACCGTGATACAATGTACAGAGCCGATGTGGCAGTAACTACCGGACCTAACTATGCCGGTTACAGGGTTTATTCGGCACTTACCGAAAGCATTGTGAGCTCGAAGTTTGATGCCAGCCGGTTGTTTAAACTAAACGAAAAAATTAAGATAGACGCCAAGGTGGGAGCATTTTACCAACTCAGGCAAAGACAGTATAACATCCGGCAATTTGGCCTGCAACAGTATTCGGCAATTAATCAGGGAATCTTTGCCGACGACAGTTTGTTGTATTTACCAGAGGGCACCATTTTCTCACAACAAAACATGAGCGTTACGCCTGTACACACGGGCGGGTTTAAACTGGCTGAGATAACAACAGCCACAGACAACTATCACGGCAAATCAACCCTATTTGCCGGATATGGAATGGGCGAGCTTAAATACACCGATAAATTCCGCCTGATAACCGGGCTACGTTTTGAAAGTTACTACCAGCAAATTACCATCAAGTATCCAAAAGTAGATTCGTTTTTTGTAAAAAGCACTGTGAACGATTTGTTGCCGTCATTAAACACTGTTTACAACATTACCGAAAAATTTTCTCTTCGAACCGCTTATTATAAAACCCTTAACCGGGCTGAGTTCAGAGAACTTACCCTCACCAACTGGTTCGATCCGCTTACACGGCTTTCCATTGCCGGTAACCCAGACCTGAAAAGAAGCTATATTCATAACGGCGACCTGCGCCTGGAGTATTACCCGGGCCGCGGCCAGTTGTTTACCGCTACGGGCTTTTACAAATACTTTAACAGTCCTATCGAAAAATATATGCTGGGCGGAAGTGAAAATCAGATTTACTACCGCAATGCTAATTTTGCGAACGTTTATGGCGCCGAGCTTGAAGTGCGAATGAATCTGGGCGCAACTTTCCACAGGGATTCTGTAAAATTTTTGAACAACACCACATTTTTTACAAACCTGTCGCTGATAAAATCGGAAGTTAACGTAAAAGGCATAAATGACAAGGTGCCAGATGTGCGTACTATGCAGGGTCAGGCGCCTTACATTATTAATGCCGGGCTTTCTTATATAGACAATAAAAAGAATTACAGCTTCACCGCCATAGTAAACAGAGTTGGTTCAAAAATTTACGTTGTGGGAAATGATCAGATTGCCAACCGATGGGAAAACGCGCGCACAGTTCTCGACATACAGGCAACAAAATCGTTCTTTAAGAACAAACTGGAGCTGCGCTTAAACATCAAAGATCTTCTTCATCCGGATTACATCATATACTACAAAGGCTCCGATCGTAAAAGCAATGGCTACAAAAAAGACGTTGACTTCATCAATTTTCAGCGGAATTTTGGCAGCGTATATTCATTTATTGTTACGTACAAGTTTTAAGGACGTAACATTTTTATAACACTGGAGTAATTGTTTTATAAATTTTAGCTAACGTCCAGCAAACCTAGCTCCCTGAAATTTGTAGCGCATAAAAATTGAAAAAATGAAAAAAATTTTACTCAGCGCACTTACTGTTTTAACAGCAGTGGCCGGTGTTGCACAAACACCGTTTATTACCAAAACCTGTTACCGGGGTGCTTTTGCACCGGCACCAACTCCAATGTGGACTGACAACTGGACCGAGTGGGATCCTCAAAACAAGGTTTATCCGGCTCCTACCCTGACCATTTCTGGAAACATCACCTCTAATACAACATGGTCAACCGGTGCCGTAGTACTTCTTTCTTCACAGTGCTTTGTAAAAAATAATTCCATTCTTACTATCCAGCCAGGTGTAACCGTGCTGGGTGATAAAAGCGTAAGCGGTGCAGGCCTTTTCATTACTACAGGCTCACAACTTATTGCCAATGGTACCGCGAATTCGCCCATTGTTTTCACTTCAAATCAGGCTCCCGGACAGCGTGGACTTGGCGACTGGGGTGGAGTTGTATTGATGGGACTTGCAACCAATAATAGTCCTGCAGGCACCGGTACGCTTACCAACCCTGCCGGAACCAACTACATTGAAGGTCTTCCTGTTTCGGCCGATACTCAGTATGGCGGAAGTAACGATAACGACAACTCCGGCTCTCTTAAATACGTTCGTATTGAGTGGGGCGGATACGTTTATCAGCCCAACAAAGAGATTAATGGTTTGACATTAGGCGCCGTAGGCCGTGGCACTACTATTGACTTCATTCAGGTTTCTTTCGCTAACGATGATGCTTACGAATGGTTTGGCGGCACCGTAAACTGCAAACACCTTGTAGCTTACCGTTGCCTTGACGACGATTTTGATACTGACAATGGTTATCGCGGAAGTGTTCAGTTTTGCCTTGGTGTTCGCGACCCGCAAATCTCGGACAACCCTTCCGTTTCAACATCTGAAGGCTTTGAATCCGACAATGATCCCAACGGAACTACAGCCACTCCTTTAACTTCGGCCATCTTCAGCAATGTAACAGATATTGGCCCTCTGCGTGGTGTTTTAACTGCCACATATGCAAACGGTTATAAAAGGGGTGCCCGCATCCGTCGCAATTCGAACCTCAAAATCTATAATTCTATTTTTATGGATAACGCTACCCGTGGCCTTTATATAGATGGATCGGCCTGCGAAACAAACGCAAACAGCGGCGGTCTTGTTTTTAAAAACAATATCCTCGCTGGTTATGGTCAGCGCGCTATGGAAACCGGCACGTTTAATATCATTTCGCCAAGCGCTAATGTTTGGGTGAAAAATAACGCCAACGACACCCTTACTTCTTCAGCTGGCATACTTGTTAATCCATACAGCTACACCAGTCCTGATTACCGTCCTTCGGCCACATCCGTTGCACTTTCGAACGCTAGCTTCACGGATGCAGCTCTTGCTGCGGTTTCGGGCACAGCCAGCACACAAGTGGCCGCTACCATTCCTTCTACATTCTGTATTGATGCCACTCATCCTGCTACATTTGTACCATCAACAACGATCACATCAGAGTATTGCTCGCTTAACTGGAGCGCCACTTCGGGTGTAGCCATGTCAAGCTCTACATCTGTTAATCCAAGCTTTACAATTACCACCTCAGGAACTTTCTCTATCACCCTGACTGTAACAGACGGAAGCGGTACCAGAAATGTGGTGAACGCAGTAACCACCAGCACTTGTCTTGATGTTGCAGTAAAAGAAGTAAAAGGAGTTGCAGGCGACCTTAGCCTCATGCCTAATCCTTCGGCAAACAGCACTGTACTTCGCGTTAGGGTTCAGAATGCAGGCTTGGCCAGCATCAATGTGTACGACATTACCGGCAAAAACGTAATGAGCCCCGCCAGCAACGTAACGCTGATTGGCGGCGACAATAAGTTTGATCTGAATACAGCTGACCTACAAAACGGTATTTACTTTGTAACACTAAGCACCGCTAACGGTAAAGAAACTGTTAAATTAGTGGTGAGCCACTAAGAAAGGCCTAGGTTATTTTAAAACGCCCGCTATTTTAGCGGGCGTTTTTGTTTTATGACTACACAGAAATTAAATGCTAACCTTAAGAAAATTGAATCCTGCATTTCTCAGAACTTTTTTCTGGAAGCGCTTTTGCGCAGTTACCATCTTAACCTATCCGTTATTTACTTTCTGCTTGTTAGCGCACGCCCGGATTATGAGACAACCAACAAAAAAACCAAACAGCTTCTGAAAGACTTTGGAGACGAACTTAGTGTAAATGCCGGCCTGAAAAGTTCGATCAACAAAAAAACGTTCAAACTGGTGAAGACCTGGATGAAGAAAATGGACAGTTACCACAAAGTGCTTCGGACAAACGAACCAACAAACACAAAGCAGCTTTTGATTGAGTCGCAAAAAATTTTCAGCCTGCTGAACATTTCACTTGTAAAAATGTCGGCGCGCAAAGCGGCCTGACCGTTTTTTCAAAATAACTTTTCAATACCGTTAATTTAAAGACCTGAAAAAGAAAGGGCCTCCTTTACTTTCAGAAACGTTGCGGGTTTTAATTAATATTAAGATAACCTTTCATTAGTTTCTGCTTAAACTTAAAATTCAAACTTTACTTTCGTCTTGAGCCTCCACTCCCAACATATTGTTTTCCTTGATAATTCAGTAAGCCGGATTTTTAAAACCATAGAAGTTTTGAAGCAGGTATTTCCCAATTTACTGGTATTTAATCAGGAAAAGGATCTGATAGAACATCTTGAAAAAAATCCAGTGGACGTGGTTTTGATGAACCTTGACCTGCAGCCAAATGACGCCGTTACGATTTTGAAAGAAGTTAAACACCTTCATCCGCTACAATTTCCGTATATGGTAATTTACACGGAAAAAAACGACGATTTTGTTCAGGAGCTTGCTTTTAATTCGGGAGCCGATTCGTTTATCAACTTCCACCATAAACCAGCCGTTGTAGAATTGTTTCTTAAAAACTTACTTCGCAGGCGTGAAGTGCCTTTAAAAAAATCCAACCGGGAATTTGTTGTTGACCCTGAGCGCTTTCTTATATACAAGAATGGGGAGCCAGTTCAGTTGCCGCGAAAAGAATTCAGGCTTTTTGAACTGCTATACAATTCGCCTGAAAAGTTTTTTACCAAACTGGAAATTGCGGGCCAGATTTGGCATGATGAAAGTATAGACTGTAAACGCACCATTGATGTTCACATTTATAATATCAGGCAATTCATTGGCA
>CALMNJ010000387.1 GCA_937868675.1 uncultured Bacteroidota bacterium
GGTGGGCGTTTTCTTAAATCCAGATACCATCCAAATTTTTTCAGAATGGGGATTTTTTTGGTTTCAACAAATTCAATTAACGTGCCGTCCGGGTCTTCAATATAGGTAAAATGACCAGCCGCCTCACCCATTTCAAAACCGGCGCCACCGTCAACGGTAAACGGATGCCCTGCGTTTTCGCAGGCGGTTTTAAGTGCGAGCATGTTTTTAATGTCGAAACAGAGATGAATAAATCCGAGGTCGCCCCAGAAACGGTTCTCAAAAATATGCCTTGGGCTGTAGTTTTTTGCTTCAATCAGTTCAATGTAGCTGTTGCCAAATAATCTTGAAAAAGGGCCAACGCGGGGCTGACTGTGGGTAAGTATGGCCCGCTTTACCTCCTTTTCACCACCCGGTAATAAAGCAAGATCATCGAATTTTTTTTCACCCTTAAACAACACCTTGTCATATCCAAGCAGGTTGCTGTAAAACGCTATTGAGCGATCCAAATTACTCACACCTATAATTACTCCAACAGGCCCGCCCGTATGCTGCATGCCGTTGCCAAACCAAACTTCATCTTCAATTATCTCAAAAAGGTTGCCGAATGTGTCTTCTGCAAAAAAATGTTTTTTCCCTGCGGGGTTATTAGTTACCGAGCCATGAAGTGTTACGCTCTGCGATTTTAAATAATCAAAACTTGCCTCAATGTTATCGCTTTTTATTTTTGCGCAAAACAAACCAAGATCGCCCAGCTGTGGCGTAAACGCACAGGCTTGCGGTGTACGGCTGGTGTATTGCCATATTTCAAAACCACCGCCCCCTTTCATATTAATAGCTAATATGGCGTGACGTTTATGTGGCTTGCCTCCGGTATATGGCAACATCAGATTTGCCTCGGCGGCCTCTTCAAAAATGGGCACATCCATACCGAAATGTTTATTGTACCAGTTAAAACCTTTGTGTACATCGGCTACCCCAATGCCCACCTGTTGAATGCCTGAAATAATATAATTCTGCATAGCGCGCAAATATCGGATTTTTAAACGAACCGGAATCACCATAAAGGCCGGTCAACCAAACGTAATGCGCAGGAAAGATTTTGAGAATTGAAAATTATCGGATTGTTAGCCGCTGCGCATAAAGCGCATTTGCCGAAGAGGCTATAACAGTATAAGCACCGCTGTGAAGGCTGTTTTGTGTGTCAGTAGCAACAAGCATTTGATTTTGTTTGCTTACCAGCACTTTTGAAGTAAACTCAGAACCGCCGGCATCGCGCAAAACAACGAGTACCTGTTTGTTTTCAATTTTTGCCAGCTCCGTCTCTTCAGGCAGGGCGGCCGTTTCGGCAAGCATGTGCCCGTCTTTTCCGAGATGAAAATTTACAGGAATAACCGTGGAGTATATATGGTGCCCTTCGTAATCCGTTTGTTTAATACGGTAATAGGAAAGTCCTGGTAAGGGACTGAAATCAATTTCGCTATAATCCAAATTGTAATTGTTTAGCCCGCTACCCTTCACAATCAGGCTGGTGGTAAAATTAACACCATCTTTGGATCGTTCAATAGTAAAAAAATCACTCTTTTTTTCCGGATTGGATTTCCAAACCAAAGTCACCTTTTTTCCATCGGAGGTTGCAGAAAACTGATCAATAATAGAAAAGTTATTATGCCCGATACGCGTATAACCAAAACCCTTTAAAAGAATTCCTGGTTTTGTAGGGAGGGTATTAACACTATGATCAGGTAGTAAATTGCTGGCATCCGTTCTGCTTAAAAAAGCGAAACACAAAAAAGCAATTATTTCTTTTGCGCGCATGGCCTGATTACTAATACGAAACTACTTTATAAAAGTTGCCTGTGAAACAAAAAAGTGTTATTTAACAATTAGTTTTTGGCTTAGTAATTCGTCTGATGACGAGGCCGTTACAAAATAAATACCCGGTTCGAGATTAAGTCCCGGATCCAGAATAACGCTCCCTTCATCGCCCGGCACCACAAGCGCTTTTACATAAAGTTCTTTACCTGCGCAATCCCTAATTACTAACAGCACTTCTTTATTACCGGGCGTATTGTATTCAATCCGGAATTCACCTGAGGTGGGATTGGGAAACACCGTTAAGCTGCGTGTGAGTGTTTTATGTTTAACAGGGATTACTTCCGAATATCTGTAACTACCGTCGAAGTCGGTTTGTTTTAAGCGATAAAATGAAAGCCCTTTCAACGGAGTAAAGTCGGTTTCGCTATAATAAACAGGAACCTTGCTGTTACCTGCCGCCTTTGTGGTGACGATGCTTTCAAAGGTGATGCCATCTGCCGAACGCTCAACCTCAAAGCTTCGGGCATTTTTTTCGGATGCTGTGTTCCATCGGAGGGCCACATAATCGCCCGTTTGAACCGCCTCAAATGCAACCAATTCAACCGGTAAAGGGGTACTGACTGAATTTGCCGAACCCAGCGTAAACCGGATATTGTTGTTCATAACGGTAACATTGGTAAACCCGTAAACATTACTTCCCAGTGTCACAGCGCTGCCTATTACACCACCCCCGGCTACGGTTTCATCTGCAAAAGTGCCGTCGTTGTCGGTATCTACCAGCAATCTTAAATCCGAAGCGGTAACCGAGCCAAGCCCGGTAAGGTCGAAGCGCACTTCAAAATTTGTAATGGAACCTGTTTCTGATCCGCGCCAAACTCTTACAAGGCGTCGCTGAACCCCTTCGCCCGAAGGATAATCGCTGGTACCGTAATGTCCGAGTACACCATTGTCGTGCCCCCATATATAATACTCATTATCATCGAGCCCGCTTGGGTTTAGGATACGAACTATGCCCGACCCCTGTGAGTCGTTGTGCACATTGCTCGAGTTTACACGTCCGATTCCTGCCACATCGTGATCGTAATTGCCATTTCCTGAGTTGTCTTCATCGTACAAATCATTGGCGCTTAATGTCTGATTGTACTTAGCCGCCAGATAGTTGTTAACGATGATTCGCTGGGCAGAATTTAGCGGCGCATTGTAAACGATAATTTCGGCAAGATCACCGTCGGCAAACCGCCCTGTGGTGCTGCGCTCATTGCCAATGTAAACGCTAAAATTATTTGTGCTTGGTGTTTTGTTTTCGTTGTCGGTGTTAATATTGCTGTTGTTTTTATATACATCGCGGCCAACACTCGATGAATAGGAATATTCGATAATGCATGGGCTTGCACCAACCTGGGCGCTTGCTGTGCTGGGCGAGGTACGCGTAGCGTCGGTATAATAAATGGGAGTGTGCACATTATTGGTGCTGTAACTCAGCATCTCAAAATTCTCCTGACCGTCGTTGCCTTTGCAAAACCAGGCGTTGTAATCTTTTGCATTATCTACCATTGGGACGATAAAAAAGTGCCACTGTGTTACGTCGAAAGCGGCATTGTCGTTAATCCACAATTCGTCATTCGAGCCATCAAAGTCAAGTGAAGGATAGCCATTGATGGAGGAAGTAACGTAAGTGGGTCGCGCGGCGGTGCTGCTGGGAACCGCGGTGAAGCCGTTGCCCGACTGATCGGCCCAGTTGGTAACAGACGATCCTGATAAGGTAACGCCTCTGTTGCCGTCGAGCCAGAGTTTGTTGTTTGAAGAAGAACCAACACCACCGGGGCCGGTTTGTGAGAATAACACCGTGTGAATTAAAAAACCCAACAAAAACAGATGTCGTGTCTGGTAACGCATGATTGAAAGTTACAAAATTTTGAAACAGAAATTCTTTTTTAGATAAGATTCGGTAAGTGTGTGATGAAATCTCTAATTTAGAGGACGAATAAACGTAAAATTTTATGTACGGACAACTTAAGCAACAACTCCAGAACACGCTCCGTGAAATTGAAACCAACGGACTTTACAAACGCGAGCGAGTGATAACAACGCCCATGGATGCGGT
>CALMNJ010000388.1 GCA_937868675.1 uncultured Bacteroidota bacterium
CGGGTAATAATTTTACTCTGAGTGTACCAAATCCTACTCTGACGTATAACAGTGGAAGCCTTAGTGTTAATGGCGGCAACACAGTGAGCATACCAACACAAACAGCCGAAACGCTGACCTATAACACCAATAGTCTTTCTATTTCAAATGGCAATACTGTAACCATTGCCCCAAGCTTGGCTTATGGCAATGGAACATTGGCCGTTGGTCCAGCATCCAACACGGTGAGTATCCCGGTAAATAATGCCAGCATCACTTCGCAAGGCATTTTATCGCAAACTACTTCTGGTAACGCTTTCACCTTATCAGTAACTCAGCCGACATTTGCTTATAGCCAAATTACAGGCTCACTAACATCGGGTACCTCATCGGCTTTAATAACACCTTCGCTGGCATTAAGTGGCACCACTCTTAGCTCAGGTCCGGGCAGTAATTCGGTGAATCTATCTTCTATAAAAGGTTGGGGGCTAACGGGTAATGCTGGAACCAGCACACTTACCAATTTTATTGGAACTACGGATAATGTTGACCTGTTCTTTAGAGTAAACAATTCAAACGCCGGTAAAATTCACGACGCTTTGGCAAGCACCTTTATGGGCGTTGCCAGTGGCAATAACAACACCGGATCTCTTAACACGGGATTTGGCTGGCATGCCAGTGAGGGAACGACCTCCGGTACAGACAATGCTGCTTTTGGTGCAGAAGCCATGAGAGCAAATTCAGGCGGTAGTTATAACACCGCAATGGGTTCAGGTGCTTTGTTTTCAAACGGAAATGGAATAGGCAACACAGGAATTGGTAATGGAGCTTTAACGACAAATAGTGTTGACTTCAATACGGCTGTTGGTGGTTCAGCCGCGCGCAATACTGCCTCAGGAAGTCGAAATTCAGCATTTGGTAATGACGCCTTGCTAACTAATATTACAGGTAGTGCCAACGTGGCCGTGGGCTTTGAAGCCGGACGAAATGTTATAGGAAGTTCTAACGTATTTATCGGTAATCAGGCAGGATATTACGAAACCGGAAGTAACAAACTTTATATTTCTAATACAACAACCAGCGTATCACCCCTGATTTACGGTGATTTTACGACGAAAAGATTGGGTATTGGCAACGCAAACCCTGGAACTGCACTTGAAGTAACTGGTGACATTTCGATTCCTTACACCAATAAGATTCAGTTTGGAACCAACAGCAGTGGCTTAGGCAATGGCGAATGGATTCAAAACGCTACTTATGGCCTTGCGTTTTACACCAGTTCTACTTACAGAATGAAAATAGACAATGTTGGTAATGTTGGTATTAACAACGCCTCTCCTTCTGAAAAGCTGGACGTTACCGGTAATGTTCGTTTTAGTGGCGCATTAATGCCAAATAACGCCGCCGGAACTTCAGGCCAGTATTTAATTTCGCAAGGCACTGGAGCTGCACCGGTATGGTCAACTATAGCTACAGCCACAAATTATTGGGGATTAAGTGGCAATGCCGGAACGAATACACTTACCAATTTTATAGGGACAACGGATAATAAGGGGTTTGCATTCAGGATAAATAACCAGGCATCAGGATACCTTAACACTAATGGTGAAGTATTTTTAGGTCTGGGAGCCGGCTCAAGTACAGTTGGCGGACAAAATACGGGTGTTGGCTTTAATGCGTTAAACGCAACTACAACTGGTACAGCAAATGCAGGATTTGGTTATGCTGTCCTGGCAAATAATATCTCTGGTAGTTCTAACGCTGCTTTAGGCTGGTTTGCGCTTGTAAACAATACTACAGGTAAAAGTAATACGGGAGTGGGTGCCGATGCCATGCGCGTAAACACCACTGGAAGTGAAAATACCGCTATCGGCGCCAGCGCCTTGTTTTCCAACAATACGGGCTCTTTCAATACGGCTGGTGGAGCTGCTGCTTTGTATTCGACCACTACCGGCAGTGCAAACGTGGGCGAGGGTTATCACGCAGGCTATTCCAACGTGTCGGGCAGCCGCAATATTGCCATTGGCTATGATGCGCTACGCCTGCAATCTTACAATCCCGGCACACCCTGGAACAGCGAAAACGTGGCCCTTGGTATGGAAGCCTTGTATAATAACCAACCCACCAGCACCAGCAACGGCAATCAAAATACTGCCCTGGGTAATTATGCGTTGCGAGACAACACTACCGGCAACTTCAATACCGGAGGCGGCCACGGAGCACTTTACTCGAACACGACCGGACAAGCCAACGTGGCCTTTGGTTATAATTCTTTAGTAAACAGTAGCACCAGTAGCTTTAATACCGGCATTGGTTACACTTCACTTTACAATAATACAATCGGACAAAACAACACCTCTGTTGGTTACCAGGCCGGATATATTAATACTATCGGATCAAACAACACGTTCCTTGGTTTTAATACAAGCGCCAGTGCCAATAACCTAAGCAACGCTTCTGCTGTTGGTGCCAATGCAACCGTAACCGCCAGCAACCGGGTGAAACTTGGCAATGCAGCAGATGTGGAATTTGACAAAGCATTAATGCCAGGCGGTTCTGCAGGTACGTCAGGCCAGTATTTAATTTCGCAGGGCACAGGTGCAGCACCCGTGTGGTCAACTGTTTCGGCATTTGCAGGCTGGGGATTAACGGGTAATGCAGGTACTACACCAAGTTTAAATTTTATTGGAACCATCGATACACAAACTTTAAACTTTAGAGTTAATAATGCAAAGGCAGGGATGATAGATGTGAGTAATGGAGGTAGTACTTTCTTTGGATATCTTAGTGGCTCGTCTATAACAAGTGGTTCAACTAATGCAGGTTTCGGTTATTCAACACTTAAATCCAACACTACAGGTCAACAAAATATTGCTTTTGGCTACCAGGCCTTGTCGAGTAACATATCTGGAAACTTTAACTCTGCATTAGGTTACAACGCACTTAATGCTAATACGGGTAGTTATAACTCAGCCATTGGTACTGGCGCATTGCAGGCAAACACCACTGGTACAGGTAATTCAGCTATAGGACAAGGGGCTTTAGGTTCCAATTTGACTGGAGATGATAATGCATCACTCGGACGTGGTTCATTAGGATCTATTACGAGCGGAAGTTTTAATGTTGCTGTTGGATCGTATGCCCTTGGAACAAATTTAACAGGTAATAATAATACTTCAAGTGGATATAATAGTTTGTATTTTACCACAGGCTCTAATAATACAACTTATGCGGCTTCATCTTTGGTTAACAACACAAGTGGTTCAAACAACACATTCTTAGGTTCTAATTCAAATGCTTCAAGTGGTGTTTTAACTAACGCTTCTGCCGTAGGCGCTAATGCTACTGTTACCGCCAGCAACCGGGTGAAACTTGGCAATGCAGCAGATGTTGAATTCGATAAAGCCCTGATGCCGGCCGGCTCAGCTGGGACTACGGGCCAATACCTCATCTCACAAGGTTCGGGTGCAGCACCTGTATGGTCCACTGTGGCAACCGCGACAAACTACTGGGGAATGAGCGGTAATGCCGGCACCAGCACGCTTACTAACTTTATTGGAACAACAGATAATGTGGCATTAAATTTTAGGGTTAATAACGTTAAGTCAGGTGCTATAGACCATTTGCTTGCTAATGTTTTCTTAGGTTACAATACCGCTACAGCAACCCCTACCGGAGGCTCTAACATTGGTATTGGACAAAATGCCTTAACAGCATTAAGTTCAGGTAGCGCCAACATAGGCATTGGAACTAGCGCATTAACCTCGGTAAGCACAGGGGGCAACAATGTGGAAATTGGTCACGCTT
>CALMNJ010000389.1 GCA_937868675.1 uncultured Bacteroidota bacterium
GTTTATCGCCACCAAAATGTACTAACAGATAGTAATACACTGCGGTTTGAAACAATGTTGCAAGCGCTAAAACCGGAATGTAACGTGTTTTCATAGCGCTTACGGTAAACCCCTCATTCTTTTTTGTATTCCAGTAAATCCATCCGTAAACGCCCGCAACAAAATATACGGCCTGCAGGCACATGTCGCCGAAAAGCTGTTGCTGAAAGAAAACCACACACGAAACAACCACTGAAATAAGCGCCATAGGCCAGCACCAGACGTTTTGTTTAATAGTAAGCCATACGCCGGCACCACCGGTGACGAAAGCCAACATATCAGGCCAGGAGTTTACAAGAATAGCATTAAGTTCAATATCGTTCAATCTATTTCGATATTTTGTTTTTTGAACTCTTCCAATACTTTCAGAAAAGTACTGAAAGGCTGATCGGTGTTCCAAAGATAGGAACTGAAGGCGATTCCATGAAAGCCGTAGTGCTTTGCCTTCTCAATGCTCGCGATAGTGGTTCCGCCACGCGCCACAAGTTTTTTTCCACTGTTTTTATTGGCTGCTATTACACCGTCTTCATAAAAACCGCTATACAAGTCTCCGGTCATGTTATTGAACACAGTACCAAGCAGAAAATAATCGAAGTTTTGCTCTTCTTTAGAATAAACCTGTTGAAGGCGCGAATATGAGCGGCTTTTAAACGTGTGTGCAAAACGCATTTTTAACCTCAGGCGAACAAAGAAATACTTCCACTTTCTTGACAGATGGATGCGTCCAAGGTGTATGCCTTTGAGGTTAAATTTGAGCGCCAGATCGTGATGTGAATGAATTACGATACGGTCATGAAAATGCTCAGGAATTTCGCTGATGTATTCCCGCATCTGATTTGTAGAGTATTTGGGTTTACGTAAATGAAGAGTTTTGAGCCCGCTCTCAAACATTTTTGTGATCAGCGATTGCTCATCTGTAAAATCCTTCGATGGAGTGATTACAATAAGCCTCATATTTGGCAGTTTTATATTTTTTACCTGATTCCTTTAAAACACTTTACTGATTGACTGTAGCAACCCAGGATCTTTCTCGAGCGCATTGCCAACTACCACCATGTTTGCCCCGGCATTAACTGCCTTTTTTGCTTTAATGGCAGAATCAATACCACCCCCTACTATAAGCGGAAGATTAACCGCTTTTCGCACAGATTTTATCAGACCGGCAGGCACCTGGCTTTTTGCCCCGCTGCCGGCCTCCAGATACAACAATTTATATCCCATGTAATAAGATGCCAGTGCGGTGTTGCATACTTCCCTGTGCTTTGAGCCGGCCATTGGTAATGTACCGGTTATTTTTTGAGTCGCCGAGGTGCGTTTTCCCTGAATAAGAAGGTAAGCCATTGGGCAACAAGGTAATTTCATTTTTTTAATTTTTGGTGCCATCAGAACTTGTTTTCCAACAAGATATTCAGGGTTTCTTGCCGAAACCAAAACAGGCAACAGAAGCCCGTCAGCTCGAGAACTTAACTGAGTTTCATCACCAGGAAAAAGAACCAAAGGTTTTTTTGAAATTCGCTTGATGGTCTTTATTGTGGTCTCCAGGTTTCCCTTTTCAAGTCTGCTTCCACCCACCAGAAAGCAAGTCACGTTGAGTTCATTGGCCATTTTAATAAGACCTGGGTTAAACTTATCGGGATCAATCAGTACCGCAAGCACCGGATCGGCTCTGGTTTCCAAATGCTTTATTAAGTTAGTAAATTTCATTCAGGGCATAAACAAGTTTGTACTCTCCAATGCTCTCGTGTGCAAGCTCGTATTTCTTTTTGTAATCTCCTATCTCAATGCGAGCCTGCATGGTGCTTTCGTTAATCTGATCTATAAACAGGTGCTGCCTGAAATCAACACCCCGCTTTCCGTATAATTTATAGAGCGTTTCTTTGGCTGCCCAAAGCGTTATAAGCAGTTGCGTTTTCCCTTCTGCCATAAGGCTTTCGTGCTGATTCAGGAATTTATGTTCAACGCTTTTTACTTTTTCCCGCACCAGTTCAATATCAACGCCCGTATTGCACCGCCGGTTGTAAATAATCGCCAGCTTAGAGTGAGAATGTGATATTGATATGTGCCCTGGCGAATCACGCAACATTGGCTTACGCTCGGCTGTATAAACAATTTTTACAGAATCGTTGTTAAGCATTTTGGCCAGTAAATAGTTTACGCCCGCCTGCTCCTGATCTCTTTTTGACTGAAGGCCCATTTCATGCGAATACGCCTCCAGTTCAAGAATTCCCAGAAGAATATCCTTGTTTATCTGCCTTATCCTGAACAATTGTAAAATATTGAGAAATACAAACTTATAGCTTATCTTTGTATTCCTTAAAAAATAACATAAAACAGATATAAAATGTCAGTAGCAACTACCAAATTTCTGCCTTACAAGGTGAAAGACATCACGCTTGCCGAATGGGGCCGCAAAGAAATAAAACTAGCCGAAGAAGAAATGCCAGGCCTGATGGCCATTCGCAAAGAATACGGTGCCAGCAAGCCTCTGAAGGGCGCACGCATCGCCGGCTGTCTTCACATGACCATACAAACGGCTGTTTTAATTGAAACGCTTGTAGAGCTTGGTGCAGAGGTAACCTGGAGTTCGTGTAATATTTTTTCAACGCAGGATCATGCAGCGGCGGCTATTGCAGCAGCGGGCATTCAGGTATATGCCTGGAAAGGTATGAACGCTGAAGAGTTTGACTGGTGCATTGAACAAACCCTTTGGTTTGGCAAGGATCGCCAGCCACTTAACATGATTCTTGACGATGGCGGCGACCTCACCAATATGGTGTTTGATAAATACCCTGAACTGGCTGCCGGCATTAAAGGTCTTTCGGAAGAAACAACCACTGGCGTACACAGGCTTTATGAGCGCATGGCAAAGGGAACGCTTCTGCTCCCGGCCATTAACGTGAACGATTCTGTTACCAAATCAAAGTTTGATAATAAATACGGCTGCCGCGAATCGCTGGTGGATGCCATCCGCCGCGCCACTGATATTATGCTTGCCGGGAAAGTTGCTGTGGTTGCGGGATATGGTGATGTTGGAAAGGGTTCTGCTCAATCGCTCTCTTCACAGGGCGTGAGGGTTATCGTTACTGAAATTGATCCTATTTGTGCGCTTCAGGCTGCCATGGACGGTTATCAGGTAATGAAGATGGATAGCGCGGCAAAAATTGCCGACATAATCGTAACCGCAACCGGAAACAAAGATATTGTAGTTGGGCGCCATTTCGAAAGTATGAAGCACGGCGCTATTGTGTGTAACATTGGCCACTTCGACACCGAAATTGATATGGCCTGGTTAAATAAAAATTATGGCAGCTCCAAAGATGTGATTAAGCCTCAGGTTGACAAATATACCGTGAAGGGCAAAGACATTATCGTACTGGCAGAGGGCCGTCTAGTGAACCTGGGTTGTGCCACCGGGCACCCAAGTTTTGTGATGAGCAACTCATTTACCAACCAAACCCTTGCCCAACTTGAGCTTTGGACTAACACACACAAATACGAGAAGAAAGTTTATACGCTACCAAAAGAGCTTGACGAAAAAGTGGCCAGCCTTCATCTTGGAAAAATAGGTGCGGAACTGGATGTTCTTTCTGAAGAGCAGGCCGAATATATCGGTGTAAAGGTACATGGACCATTTAAAACGGACGCTTACAGATATTAATCTGATCTCTTCTTTGTTAAATAAAAAACCCTGAAAGAATTTACTTTCGGGGTTTTTTATTTAATACTTTTTTAACTGGTTGTTAATCAATGGGATTTTTTGTGGGTTACGTGGTTTTTTGCTAAATTCGCGGAGAATTTAAGAAAACAACCTAATGCTAAGTAAATTTTACAATCCAATTAAAAAACGAATTATTGTTTTGGCTTTAGCGCTATTATGTGCTACGAATTTTTTTTCGCAGGCTACTTACAGCTTTTTAACTTGTAATGCAACCGGGTCAGCAGGCCCAACTCAGGGGCAGGTAAACAGTGCATACGCAAGTACAAATCTAAGCGGATCTGTGATTGTGACTGGTAGTGGTATTCAAACCTGGACGGTTCCTTCAACGGGTAGCTATACCATTACAGCCTACGGTGCCCGTGGAACTTCTGGTGGTTCTTATGTTGGTGGCGGCGGCGCGGCCATGCGTGGCGTATTTTCCCTTTCGGCCGGAGCGGTTTTAAAAATAGCTGTTGGTCAAATGGGTATTTCAGCCGGTAGCTGCGGCGGCGGCGGCGGCGGAAGTTTTGTTGTTGATGCCTCCAATAACCCCTTAATTATTGCCGGCGGTGGTGGTGGTCTTCGAACTGCTGCTTCGCAAAATGGATGCGGTGGCGTTACAACTACTTCTGCGGTTTTGGGCTCAGGCTCCTCCTCGTCCAGTTCCTGTCTTTTAAAATCAAGCTCTGTTGGCTTTGGCGGGGGACTTTCCTCTGGCTCCTATGGAGCTGGTGGAGCTGGTTTTTATGGTAACGGAACCACGGATACAGGATATGGTACCGGGGGCAATAGTTGGTCAAATGGCATCACGGGTGGAAGCGGACCGGCTTATGGAGGATTTGGGGGTGGAGGTTCAGGCAATGGTGGATATGGCGGCGGCGGCGGCGGCGGATATTCAGGCGGTGATGGGGGCTGGGTTGCCGGCGGCGGCGGCTCATATAATACAGGAGCCAGCCAAACAAGCACTGCAAATTTTAACTTTGGTCAAGGTTATATTGTAATAACATCAAGCAGTTCATCTATCGGAAGTGGCCCTATCACAGGTAGTGCCCAATCCTCAACAACCTTTTCCTACACCGGGTCAATGAGCACTTTTACGGTTCCTTCCTGTGTTTATGCCGTAACAATTACCGCGTATGGCGCGCAAGGCAAGGGTGCCGGCTCTTATTATAGTTCATCCGGTGGCTTAGGTGGCGTGGCAAGTGGTGTAATGACTGTTATCCCTGGCCAGGTATTAAACGTTTTTGTGGGTGGCCAATCAACAGGCTATAATGGTGGGGGAACGGGTCAAACGGGCGCCAACGGTGGCGGAGCAAGTGATGTGAGATTTGGAGGTACGGCACTCACGGACCGGGTTATTGTTGCGGGCGGCGGCGGCGGTGCAGGCGGCGACAACTGGTATTGTACTACAGGTGGCGGAGCTGGTGGCGGCGGAACTCCGGTGGGATCTAATTTTGTAGGTGGCGGTGGTGGTTCAGGATATAATGGTTGCGGTGGTGTTGGCGGCAGTTCGGGCGGCTCAGGATATTGTTGCAGTACGCATGGCGGCGGCGGCGGCGGCGGCGGACTTACCAGCGGCGGCGGCGGCGCTTACGGCGGGCTTGGTACAGCGGGTTCGGGATCACTTGGATTAGGAGGCGCGGCGTATGTGGCTTCGAGCTGCTCAAGCAATGGAACAGGCGGCGGCGGCGGCGGATACTATGGTGGCGGTGGTGCTTCCGGTAACAACTGCGGCGCAGGCATGGGTGGCGGCGGTTCGTCGTGGACCGGAACACTTTCTTCTCCTTCCTTTACTGCAGGTACCCATACAGGTAATGGAATGGTTATTATAAGTTATGCCGTTACAAGCGGAGTAACTGTTTCAGCAACGCCATCTGTTGTTTGTCAGGGAAGTTCTACAAGCGTTACTTTAACAGCAAGCGGCGCTTCCAGCTACACCTGGAACACAGGTTCCAATTCGAGCAGCATTGTTGTAACACCAACCGCCGTGTCTTCATACACAGCCATGGGAACTAATTCCCTTGGCTGTATTGGCGGCTATTATGTTGGTATTCCAATTAATCCTTTACCAACCATTACAGTAAACAGCGGCACCATGTGCGCCAGCGGTGTATTTACTATCGTTCCGTCCGGGGCTGCAACATATACGTTTGCCGGAGGATCAAACACAGTATCTCCGGTTGTGAGCAATATTTATACGGTTACGGGAACAAGTGCTTCAGGCTGTCAGGCTGCAGCTCCCGCCGTGTCGTCAGTTACAGTAATCCCGGTTGGAAGTATTACCGTGAATAGCGGTACTGTGTGTAGCGGCAGCAGTTTCACGCTTGTGCCAAGCGGTGCAACCAACTATACATATTCTGGTGGAAGCAACGTTGTTTTCCCGACCTCTTCCACAAGTTATTCTGTAAGCGGAACAGGAACAAACGGGTGTCCTACTTTCCCAGCTGTTGCGAACGTTAGCGTAGCGCCTTTACCAACCGTGAGTGTTAACAGCGGCACCCTGTGTTCAGGTAAAGTTTACACCATCACCCCTTCAGGCGCGACAACGTACACAGCAACCAGCCTGGGTAGCGGAACCAGTTTTACCGTTTCGCCCGCAGCGAGTACTAACTACCTTGTAAACGGAACCAGCTCGGTGGGCTGTGTAAGCTCTAATAATGCATTGTGCGCACTCACTGTAATTTCATCACCAACCATTACTGCAAGCAGCGCCAGTATTTGTACCGGCCAGACTTATTCTATTAACGTTTCAGGTGCGACATCTTACACGTTTTCAAGTGGCTCAGCAACAGTTAACCCACTCACTACAACATCGTATAGTGTTGTGGGTAGCAACACAACAGGTTGTATCAGTAACCCCGCGATTTCAACAGTAACTGTTTACGTTACTCCAACCGTTGCTGTTACCAGTGGACAAGTGTGCAGTGGTCAGGTTTATACAATGGTGCCTTCTGGTGCCAGTACATATACCTTCTCGAACGGTTCCTCAACGGTTTCACCGATAGGTAATGCTTCTTATTCTGTAACCGGCACAAGTGCTCAGGGCTGTGTAAGTTCAAACACTGCCGTTTCAAGCATAACCGTAAATCCGAATCCAACAATTACTGTGGCTAATGGTACTATTTGTGCTGGGGCTTCATATACTATGAATCCTTCCGGTGCATTTGCTTACAACTACTCAAGCGGCTCACAGGTTGTTTCTCCAGCAACCAATACTGTTTACCAGATCGGTGGTGTAAGCGCTCTGGGATGTGCATCCACCAACTCGGCGGTTTGTACCATCTCCGTTATCAGCGCCCCCAACCTGAACGTAAACAGTGGAGGAATTTGTCCGGGAGGGTCGTTCACCATTGTTCCAACCGGAGTTTCAACTTACACGTTTATTAATGGTGGTCCTGTTGTGAGTCCAAGCGTTTCTTCAACTTACAGTATTGTCAGTACAAATGCAAACGGCTGCTCTTCACTGGCAGTTTCAAGCGTTTCAATCTCTCCAAACCCAACCATTACTGTAAATAGTGGTGGTATATGTCCTGGTAAATTATTTACAATTACACCGTCCGGCGCATCTACGTACACCATAAGTGGCGGCTTAGGTATTGTGAGCCCGAGTATAAATACTAATTATACTGTTACAGGCACCAGTGCTCAGGGCTGCCCCGGAACAAATACTGCGATATGCAGTGTAACAATTTCTCCGATACCGACGATAAGCGTAAACAGCGGAGCGGTTTGTAATGGTGTTCCCTTTGTAATGACCCCATCAGGTGCAGCTACTTACACCTATTCAAGCGGTTCACCTACTGTTAATCCAACTTCCAATACGTCATACACCGTTACCGGAACCAATTCTTTGGGTTGTACGAACAGTGTGGGTGCGGTATGCAATGTGGTTGTTGGAAACAATCCCAGCATTACTGTTGCCAATGGCACTGTTTGCTCAGGATCGTCTTATACTATTACGCCTTCGGGCGCAGCAACCTATACATACTCGGGTGGATCGGCTGTTGTTACTCCTTCTGTTTCGGGAAGCTACTCAATTACAGGAACCAGCAACCTGGGCTGTCCGGGAGCTAACACAGCGGTTTGCAGTGTAAGTGTTATTCCTATTCCAATCATAACTGTAAGCAGCGGTACGATTTGTTCGGGCCAGTCTTATACGATTGTGAGCAACGGTGCGGTAACTTATTCGTATTCGGGCGGAGGCGCAGTAGTGAGCCCTACAAGTAGTACCAATTACTCTGTAACGGGCACAAGCTCTCTTGGCTGCAACTCGGTACCAGCCATTTCATCAGTTACTGTTCTTGCAAGTCCGCAACTTACAGTAACAAGTACATCCAATGTGCTTTGTCTTGGCGAAAGCGCTACCATTACGGCCAGCGGAGCGTCAAGCTACACTTGGAATTCCTCTATCATTTCACCTTCCATTTCTGTAACCCCCACTATGATAGCAACCTATTCACTGGCAGGAAGCAATGCAGCAAATGGCTGCAGTACATTCACCTATTATACACAAAGTGTGGATCCTTGTACCGGAATTTCCATCAACCCAGCAGTCGGTTCGATTCTGGTTTATCCGAATCCTAACAATGGATTGTTTGAGGTTTCGGTATCCACCAATAATTTTTCAGGCATCCGTGTTGAAGTGTTCAGTATGATTGGCCAGAAACTTGCAAGCATGCCTCTTGATTCCAATCATACCACGATTGATCTGCGTTCTTATGACAACGGCGTTTATTTCGTCAGAGTGATCAAGGGAACAAATGTTCTGTCGCAAACGAAGGCGATAAAAAACTAAATATTAATTGTCATAAAAAAGGCCTCTGCTATCAACGCAGAGGCTTTTTTTTACAGCATAAAAGCTGTTTACGTGTTAGTTTCGATTCTTTAAACTCCTGATCATCTCCCCAAAGTTTTGTTTTTTATGCATGGCGTTAATGGTGTTCAAAATACGGCCCGCGCGGGTATCGGCGCCTTTGGCTGTGGCTACGTAACGATGAAAGTAATTTTGGTGAGACAGCAGCAGCGCCTGAAACTGCTTCAGTGCGGGTTTATCCTCTTTAAGGCAATCCATTAGCTCTTGCGAATAAAGCGCCTTACTTTTATCCACCTCAAATTTAATGCTCACCATGGCGCCTTCATTCTTCCCCAGCTTTTTTCGTAAGTCGCCATTAATGGCAATTATCATCTCGCCTTCACCCACAGGATATGTGCTGAGCTTTTCAAATTTTACCGAATCAATGGCTCCCCTGATACGAAAGCCCTTTTTGTCTTTGAGCTTAAGCGTTTTAAGAATATCCGGCGGAATTACAATGTATGTCCAGCCCGTTTTTTCGCCTTTACTGGCGTATTTGAGAATAGTAGAGGAGAAAGATGGCATATCACAATCCATACCGAAGGTACAAATTACTTTATTTATAAAAGTGCGTTAATGTGTTAGGCCCGCTTCAGCTCCAGCACTGTAATCTCGGGCCATATACCAAGACGGCCTGGATAGCCTAAAAAGCCCAGACCACGGTTTACATAAAGAAACTGCTGGCCATCTTTATAGAGGCCCGCCCATTGCTTGTAAAACCACTGCGAAGGGCTCCATTTAATGCCTGGTATTTCAATACCAAGCTGCATGCCGTGCGTGTGTCCACTCAGGGTAAGATCTACCTCCGGGTAATCGGGCCTTACCTGTTTGTCCCAGTGGCTGGGATCGTGGCTCATGAGTATTTTATAAGGGTATTTTTCAGCGCCTTTATAGGCCAGATCCATACGGCCATAACGCTTAAAGTGCATGCTGCCACCCCAGTTCTCAATACCGATTAGGGCAATCTGCTGCCCATCCTTTTCAAGCGCTACGTGCTCGTTCATAAGCAGTCTCCATCCGGCGCTGGCATGCACCTGTTTGAGCGTTTCGAAATTATTTTCCTTTTCGCCGGGGCCCCAATCTGTTTTGTAGTCGCCATAATCGTGATTGCCCATCACCGAATATACACCGTGCGGGGCCTTCAGTCTTGAATAAACACTCTCAAAGCCCTGTGTTTCGCTGGCCTCGTTATTTACCAGATCGCCAGTAAAAAGTATAAGATCGGCGCCCTGTTGCATCACGATGTCAAAAGCGCGGTTCAACGCTGTATTATCCGTGAACGATCCGGTATGAATATCTGAAAGCTGAACAATCTTAAACCCATCAAAGGCTTCCGGCAAATTTGGTGCAGGTACTTTAACTTTATGCACCCTGTACTTGTAGCCGCCTTTTAAAATCCCATAAATGAACCCAGCGCTCATCAGCGCCGTAAGGCCCACGGCCGCCTGGCTCAGAAATTTTAACCGGCTTATCCCCTTTCCGGGCTGAAGCCCGGGTGTGGTAGAGAATTTAAGCCACAACCAGCGTACAAACCGCGTTATGTCCTCAATGAAAAGAAAAAGGAAACAGAATATTTTTGAGATAAGCAGAATAAAAAGGATCGAGAGTATGGTTCTGAAAAATGGGCTCCAGTTGGGCGGCGGATATACCATTGATGCCACAATGAAAACGATATCCAGTGCCAGCCAGGCGTAAACCGTGTACATTACCGCCGGCCTTTTTTGCGATACTGTCTTAATCGCCTGAATAAAATAGTACTCGCTCAAACCGAGCACCATCAGTACAATAACAAAGAATAATACCCTCATGATTAACGCGGCAAATTTATTACTTATTCCTCCTCATAAGGACGGATGTATCTACAAACCCGTGTTAATTATTTTCAAATCGGACAAACGGCAAAAAGCCACTTTCTGTTACATTTGAATAATGATGAACTTTGCATCATACTTTTAAAATGGCTAACAAACTTAAAATAGGTATCATTTTCGGGGGGCAAAGCAAGGAGCGGGAAATTTCCTTTGCCGGCGGACGAACTGTTTACGACAACCTCAATAAATCGCTGTTTGATGCGCTGCCTGTTTTTGTTGACAGCTTTGGGAATTTTATTGAACTAAACTGGGAGTTTATTTACAAAGGCACGATCCGCGATTTTTATCCACCTGTTGAGTTTTTACCTTCAAATTCCGGCTTTCAGCTTTATGCCGAAAACCTTGGCGAGTTGAGTTCAGCTAAGCAGGAAGAGCTGATTTCGGGCATCGGTAAGAAACTCAGTCTGCAGGAACTTAAACAAAACATTGATTTTGCCTTTTTATGCCTTCACGGGCCTTATGGCGAAGATGGCCGTATACAGGGCTTGTTTGAATTCCTGCAAATACCCTATAGTGGATCGGGCATCCTTGCCTCAGCCATTGGCATTGATAAATCGGTTCAGAAAGAATTGATGGTGAATAAGGGATTCAACAGCCCTGCTTACCTCACCATTAACCGCGAGCAATGGATTAATGGTGGAAACAAAAACAATTTTAAAACTGTAAAAGAAAAAATTGGTCTGCCCTGCGTCATAAAACCCGCCAATCAGGGCTCAAGCATTGGCGTTACAATACTGAACGAAGACAGCGAGCCTGCTTTTATGGCTGCCGTTGAAAAGGCCTTGTTTACCCGATGGCTTGACGCTGCAGAATGGCAGGCACTTTCCAGCGTTGAAAAAACCAATTACATTAAATCGCTGGCCGATATCCGGGAAGGCATTGGTATGCCCGTTTTAATCAGTCAACCAAAAGAATTAAATGCGCCCGTAATTTACGACCCAAATGAACTGCTTAAATTTTTGGACACGCATTTAAAAACCGATGGATATGTGCTGGAAAGCCTTGATGGAGAAAGCACGGTGCTGGTAGAAGGGTTTATTGAAGGGAAAGAGTTTAGCTGCATTGTGCTGGAAGATGAAAGCGGGACCGCCATTGCCTTGCCACCCACTGAAATACGTAAAGGCAAAGAGTTGTTCGACTACCGCAGCAAGTATCTTCCGGGGCTTTCACGAAAAATTACCCCCATTGATTTGCCGGACGCACAGATACAGGCCATTCGCATGGAGTGTGAGCGACTGTTTTACGAGTTGCATTTTGATGTGTATGCGCGCATTGATGGCTTTTTGAGTAAGGAGGGAAAAATCTTCCTGAACGATCCCAATACCACCAGCGGCATGATGCCTTCGTCTTTTTTCTTTCATCAGGCTGCCGAAATTGGATTAAACCCCTCTCAGTTTCTAACCTTCATCATTCGAACGTCGCTGGCAAAGCGCGGTCAACAATCAAAGGGCAACCCGCACTTAAAAACCCTGCTGAGATTATTGGATAAAAACATTGAACATGACCGGAATGCTGACAACAATCGAGTGCGTGTGGCGGTGGTGCTGGGCGGTTATTCCTCCGAGCGCCACATTTCGGTAGAGAGCGGCCGTAACGTATTCGAAAAGCTTTCATCTTCTGAAAAATATGCTCCATTCCCTGTTTTTCTTACAGGAAATGCAATTGAACATCAACTTTATCGCATCCCGATTAATCTGATGTTAAAGGATAACGCCGACGACATCCGGGAAAAGGTGGAAAACTTTAAAGTGCATCCGGTCATTAAGGAAATCATGCAGCGTTGCCAGGCTATTACGTATAAGTACGCATCGGCCAATCATGTTTCAGAACCAGAAAAAATTGATTACACGCAGTTAAAACAGCGTGCCGACGAAGTGTTTATCGCGCTGCACGGAAGACCCGGCGAAGACGGTGCCGTGCAGGAGAAGCTGGATAAGATGGGTTTACCTTACAACGGCTCAAACAAAGAAAGCTCATCCATTACCATTGATAAATACCGCACCAACGAACTATTAAAAGCCAACGGGTTTTTGGTTGCCGAGCATGTTTTGGTAACACAAAACGATTGGGAGAAAAACCGCAAAAACGTTGAAGACATTCTTCAAAACATCATTAAATACCCATTTATCGCTAAGCCTGTTGACGATGGCTGCAGCAGCGCAGTAAAGAAAATTAAAACGCCGGCTGAATTTGAAGCGTTTTGCAAACTCATTTTCAGAAAATCGGAAGAGCTGGATGCCGCTGCCGCCGGCACATTGCACATAAAACCCAAAGAGGAATTTCCGCAAAAGCAGGTTATTCTTGTGGAAGAGCTGATCAGTAAAAAAGCCGCTGATCACTTTTTGGAAATAACGGGTGGCATGCTCACACGCTACAACAATAAAGGCGAGCTGGAATATGAAGTGTTTGAAGCTTCGGAAGCACTTGCCGATGGCGAAGTATTAAGTCTGGAGGAAAAATTTTTGGCGGGGCAGGGACAAAACATCACTCCGGCCCGTTATGCCCGCAGCGCCAGCGACCGGCAAAAAGTGAGCGAGCAGGTAAAAACAGCCTTAGGGGGTGCCGCAAAAGCACTTGGTGTGGCAGGCTATTGCCGCATAGATGCTTTTGTACGCGTGTATGCCGATTGCAGGGCGGAGATAATTTTTATCGAAGTAAACTCGCTTCCTGGTATGACTCCCGCCACCTGTATTTTTCATCAGGCTGCGATTAACCATTACAAGCCTTATGAATTTATTGACAGGATTCTTGATTTTGGTTTGAAGAGAGCGAACCTAATTGTTCAATGAATTTTTTATAAAAAAATCACCCGAAGGTTATTTAATTTACAGAAATAAAAAATCCCGGATCGATCATTCCGGGATTTTTTATGCAATATTATTTTCCGGCCAAAGCTGAAGTGGTGAGAAAGGTCGCCAACCCAGATATTGCCAGAACACCATAAACGCCATAACTTAAAAACCGTCCTTTTAATTTTTTAGGATGGATTATTTCCAAATCACTTGTGGTAGATGTCACAACTCCATCATCGTATAGTTTATGTGACTTGGCACTTATCGTTCCATTCGATTCAACCTTATACTCAGTATTGGTTCCTACCTGCTTTATACCAATTACCCTGCCGTTTAATTTTGAAATGCCCCTGCGGGCCTCACAAAGGTTATTATAGCTAATCTGCATTTCGCCTTTATACTTCCCTTCTTCCTCACCTGTTAGTAATGATCGCTCCCCTTTTACAGTGGGATCTAGAAGATTAAAAACTAACCGGCTACCTGGAGAAAGCTCACGTGCGCTCATACTTTGATACGCAATGGCGTTGTTATTTAGCCTCACCTCAAAGCCCAGTATATCGTAGGCTGCAAGGTTTGAAGGTACGCGGAATGT
>CALMNJ010000390.1 GCA_937868675.1 uncultured Bacteroidota bacterium
TACCGTTAATGAGCCTGTAATATCCCGGGGGAATGATGCCCAAATCACAACCACAATCCCCTGAGGTTTTGTTTTTTGATTTAATGGCAGGCGAAATCCGGATGGTTTGCCTACTGAATTTTACATCTCTTGACGCCTCGTAATAGCACTCTGAAACGGAGTAGGTGTCGTAAACCCGGGGGAATGTTTCAAACATGCAGTAATTATTTACAGTAAGCAGGCACCTTGGCACGCTGTCACGAGCAATTATCATGATAATAGCTTCGGCTGAACTACTGCCGCTTCCGCGACTTTCAAGCAAACAGTTTAATATTATCTCTGGATTTCCTTTTTTATCCAGGTTTATGGTGTCCATTTTTACCCTATTATATTCTCCTATGGAAACGAACACCCATCCCTGATTTTTCAGATCCAGATACAATGAGACGGGGTTAGGCTCCCAGGTGTCAGTATCACACTCAAGTACCACACCCGGAAAAGTTGTAAGGCTATCATATATGGTTTCGTCCTGATTGTCGGCGTAATAAAACGCAAGGTCTTTGGGCTCGAATAAATAGGGTTTGAATGCCGGAGTTGCTTTTTTGGGACTCTGACCAAATACAAGCCCGGTAAAAAAAATAAGCACCCCGCAAAGGGTGCTTTTAGTCGTCAAACGATGCTGGTTTTGTTTAAACTTCCACAAGGGTTCCGATTTTATCACCCTGAACTAATTTTACAAGATTGCCTTTACGGTTCATGTCAAAAACAATAATGGGCAGGTTGTTTTCCTTACACAGAGTAAATGCGGTCATATCCATTACTTCGAGGCCTTTTTCATAAACTTCCTCAAATTTAATGTGCTCGTATTTTACTGCATTATTATCTTTTTCCGGGTCAGCAGTGTAAATGCCATCCACCCTTGTACCTTTCAGAATTACGTTGGCTTCAATTTCGATGGCACGCAATGTTGCAGCTGTATCGGTAGTGAAATATGGGTTTCCGGTTCCGGCTCCAAAAATCACCACCCGGTTTTTTTTTTTTTTTCGCACCGCTTTGCGACGAATGAAGGGCTCGCAAATCTGCTCCATTTTAATGGCGCTTTGTAGGCGGGTTTGAACGCCCAAACCTTCAAGAGCAGCCTGGATGGCCATGCTGTTGATGACCGTTGCCAGCATGCCCATATAGTCTCCGTGCACACGATCCATTCCGCCTTTTTCGGCCTGCATACCTCTAAAAATATTGCCGCCGCCAATTACAATGGCCACCTGGCAACCCGCCTCATGAACGGCTTTTATTTCGCGGGCATATTCCATAAGCCGGTCCTGATCAATACCAAAATTTTTACTGCCCATCAGGGCCTCTCCGCTTAGTTTTAAAAGAATGCGTTTGTATTTCATAGTTTATTTAATCACCGGCTGGTGCTTTGCTAAGGTATTTATTTATTAATGCTACTGGTTTCGCCAGTGGCACAACTTATCAATAAGTTTTATTCAAAAAAAAATCCCGGAAAAACCGGGATTTTAAAATGATTATGCCAAGGTGAATCGTTTCATGGCGCTAACCGTAAGGTCTTTCTCAATGCTTTGAAGGTACTGACGTACCGTCATTTTGTTATCAATAAAGTATTCCTGGTTAAGCAGGGTTGACTCTTTATAGAATTTATTGAGTTTGCCTTGTGCAATTTTTTCAACCATGTCTTCAGATTTGCCTTCAGCACGTGTCGTTTCGCGGGCAATGTCGAGTTCTCGGTCAATAATGCTTTTTTCAACGTCGTCTTTATCAATTGCAACTGGTGACATCGCTGCAGCCTGCATGGCAACATTCTTGGCAACCTCTTCGCTCACAGATTTATTGAAGCCAATGGCAACAGCAAGGCGATTTCCGGGATGGATATAACCAACCACCTGCTCGGCATTAATAAGGCTGTAGTGCCCAATATCAATTTTCTCACCAATTTTACCAACCTGCTCCATAAATTTATCGCCAACGGTAATATCGTTATTGTAAGGCAAGGCTTTAAGGTCGTCAATGGTAGCCGGTTTCCTGGTAAGCGCAATAGCGGTAACTGATTCGGCAAACTGAATAAAGTCTGCATTTTTAGCTACGAAATCGGTTTCGCAGTTTACACTCACCACTACACCCGATTTTTTGTCGTCGGATGTTTTCGCCAGTACAACGCCTTCTTTAGCATCGCGATCCTGACGGTTGGCGGCCACTTTGGCGCCTTTTTTACGCAGAAAATCCACAGCGGCTTCAAAATCGCCGTTGCTTTCTTCAAGCGCTTTTTTACAATCCATCATGCCGGCACCTGTTTGCTGGCGTAATTTGTTTACTTCTGCTGCTGTAATTGCCATCTTATTTATAGTTGTATAGTTATTTTTCTTTTTTAATTATGGGGGTGTTTTTGCG
>CALMNJ010000391.1 GCA_937868675.1 uncultured Bacteroidota bacterium
ACACGGATTTACCATTGTATTTAACGCAGATTATTAAATCATGAAAAAAATAATTCTCCTTATCAGCATTATCTGGTATAATTATTCGGCGGCAAGCCTTCCCTATCCGATACATTCACGAACACTGTCCAACGGGCTAAAAATAATTGTGTGCGAAAAAAACACCAATCCGATGGCCCAGATTGAGGTATGGTATCGCGTTGGCAGCAAAGATGAATGGGATGGCGTACGCGGCATGGCGCACCTTTTTGAGCATATGATGTTCAGAGGTTCCAAAAAATTTGTTGGAAACACCTCACCCGATAAAACCATAGAACGAGTGGGTGGTAGCAGCAATGCCTATACCATGACCGACCGAACCGTGTATCATGAAGAAGTTCCGGCTTCAAGCATTGAAACCTTTATTGAAATGGAAGCTGACCGCATGGAAAACCTGCTGCTGGATCAAAAATTGCTTGATGCCGAACGTGAAGTTGTAGGCGAAGAGCTACGGTTGGGAATTAATAACTGGTATTCAAAAATGGTATCAGAAAGGTACCCGGCCCTATATCCGGGCGGGCATCCGTATAAAGTGGATGTAATTGGTAACCTCAACGAAATTGTCACATTTACTACCAAACAGTGCCAGGACTTTTACAATAAGTATTATAGCCCAAACAATGCGTTTGTTGTGATTACCGGAAATGTAAAAGCCGATCAGATTTTCAGTCTTTGTGAAAAGTATTTTGGAGTAATTAAAAAGCAGCTGCCGCTTAATATCAAAAAAACGGAGCCCGACGTTTTTAGTCACTACATCACTCTTGATGAGATGCAGATTGACTTTCCGGTTCAGATCTATTCTTACATTATTCCTTCGCCGGCCTTTGGTCATAAAGATTATTACGCTTTTAATCTGTTATCAGAACTACTTTTCAGTAACAGTAATTCGTTGCTTAACCGGCGGCTTGTAAATGGTAATCTGGCATACGACATACAAGGCACTCAGGATGAGTCAAGAATGTACAGTGCCTTCACCACATTCGATATCATCATGGATGTTAAGGTAGGAAATGCAAAAGTGATAAAGGAGGTGAGCCGCGAAATCAACAATATTATTGCCGAAGGCGTTGACGATGCCGACCTCAAGGATTATCTCCGCAACCTTGAAAACAAGAATATGTTCAGAGCGTACTCAAATGCAGAAATATGCGGGGAATTAGGTTTTGCCGAGTACTATCTGGGCGATTATAACAACTATGATAAAAAGCTGGAGGAGTATAAAAAAATCACGTCCAACGAATTGAAGCGAATTGCGGAAACGTATTTCAATCCAGAAAAGATGAAAGTGATCAATATTAAACCGATCGAAAAAGAATAAGCCAATGAAAACAAAATATGTTTATTACGCTTTATGCAGCCTTCTTTTACTGGCTGCGGGCATACAAAAAGCCACCGGGCAGGAACCGCCTTCACTGGAAACATACTCGCTGAAAAACGGGCTCAAAATTTATTTCATGAATTATGGTCAGATTGACGCAGTAAATATTTCGCTGGTGATTAATTCGGGCAAAAAAAACGAAGTGCCGGGCCAACAGGGTTTCAACAACCTGGTGGCCGAACTGGTGCTAAAAGGTAACAAAAAATACACCGAAGATGAGCAGAACAATAAAGCTTTTGCCGTTGGTTCAGACATCGAAAGCAGGGTGAGTTTTGATTATACAACGTTAACGGCGAACTGTCGGAACACCGATACCGAAATTATGTTCGACCTCATGAGTTCGGCTGTTCGCGAACCGCTTTTCAAAAAAGAAACCATCTCGCAGTACCTTTCATACCTCACCAGTTACAACACACCTTCAAAAATGGATGTTTCGAAGCAGGCTGCAGTATATTCTGCACTGGTGGTGTATGGTAACGAAAATCCACTTGGACGAAGTATAAATAAAGATCAGCTGGCAAGGATTACCGAAGAGCAGGTTAAAACCTTTCACCAGTTTAATTACACCCCGGGCAACACACGCATCATTGTGTGCGGGAAATTTGATCCGCAGGTTATAAAACAGCAGGTTGAAACATACTTCGGAAACTGGCAATCTGTTTACGGTGAGGTGAATGGCGTGGCCCTCGAAAAGCCCGAAATAAAAAAACGCGAGGTGTATTTTGTAAACCGTGCAAATGCTACACAGTGCGCGTTGTTATGGACCAAAACAGCCCCTTCCGAAAAAGATAAAGACGCCATGGCATTTTACACAGCTAACCGCATCTTTAATCTGATACTGTTCAGAGAAATCAGGGAAAAGGGTGGTAAAACATACTCCATTGGCAGTGCTTATAATACTTCCCGTTTCTCAAATCTTTTTCAGATCAGCTGTTCTGTCAGAGCCAGCGAAATGCTTAATACCGTAAACCTGTTCGACAAAACGCTAGCCGATTTTTCAAAAGCCGAATTCTCGAAACAGGGTTTTGATAACACAATCATAAAAATTAAAACCGAAGTATTAAATAATCAATACCCTGAAGAGGTGGCAGGGTTTTACAACCCGGTTGTGTATGATTTTAATGACCGGAAAAACTTTCTTGCCAAACTTGAAAAGCTCACCCAAGAAGATGTTCAAAAAGTAATCAGGAAGTACTTTACACCAAACGTATATAAACTGGTTGTTTCCGGAAACGAACAACTTGTAAATGAGCAGCTAATATCAATTTCAGGTCTCCAAAAACTTAGTCCGGCCAATCTTGAATCGGCACCGACAGGAAGGTAAGTTATGGCCGGTGAAGCCTTACAGGGTTTCGGGTAATTTGTTATTACCTGCCCATATTCACAATGCAGGCTATAGAACACATAAAGGTAAGGAGCCTTAAAACGCTGCGTTAAGCTGCTCCCAGAGCATATCTTTCAGTCGGGAGATGTTTTTTTGTGTTGCCGAAGAAAAGAAAATAAAGGGGGCTTTGTTTTTTCCACGCAGCCTCCTATTCAGATCCTTTCGCATTTCTTCCTCCAGCTCCTCATCCATCAGGTCGCTTTTACTGATGGCAAGTATGCGTTTTTTATCAAGCAGTTCTGGGTTATATTTTTTAAGTTCGTTTAATAGGACTTTGTATTCCTCAACAATGTCCTTGCTGTCGCAGCTCACAACAAAGAGAAGTGTGGAGTTACGTTCAATATGCCGCAAAAACCGCAGGCCAAGGCCTCTGCCCTCGTGCGCGCCTTCTATAATGCCGGGTATATCGGCCATTACAAAACTTTTATAGTCGCGGTACTTAACAATGCCCAGATTAGGCACCAGCGTTGTAAACGGATAATTTGCTATTTCGGGTTTGGCTGCAGTAACAACCGAAAGAAGCGTTGATTTACCGGCATTTGGGAAACCCACCAGGCCCACATCGGCAAGCACTTTTAGTTCCAGCACCTTCCACTCATATTTTCCGGCCTCGCCTGGTTGAGCAAACTGAGGGCTTTGCTGGGTACTGTTTTTAAAATTATGATTTCCTAAACCGCCCCGACCACCCGATACAAGTACACGTTCTTCGCCGTCTTCGGTAATTTCAAAATGCACTTCTCCTGTCTCGGCATCGCGGGCCACCGTACCCAGAGGCACTTCCAGTACATCGTCCTTTCCCTGTTTACCGGTGCAGTTGGCGCCCGTTCCGTTTGCCCCGTCTTCGGCAATAACATGTTTCCGGTATTTGAGATGTATCAAGGTCCATAGCTGCTTGTTGCCACGCAGTATGACGTGTCCGCCACGGCCTCCGTTACCGCCATCAGGGCCGCCAAACGCGGTGAATTTGTCCCGGTGAAAATGCACCGAACCTGCCCCACCCTTCCCACTGCGGCAACATATTTTCACATAATCAACAAAACCTGAGTCCATACTGCTTTAAAAACAATCCGGCAAAGGTAGGTTTTTTTCGGGTGAAGCGCTTAATGAAAATTCTGACTGGTGTGTCGTATATATTTTGCAATATTCGATTCGCTACCTAAATGCGTTGTAACATGGTTTACCACCATGTCAACCGCAGTGGCCGGCAAACCTTTTAAATAGACTGCGGCTACACCAAACAATTCGGTTTGGCCACTGTAAAGCCTTAACCGTGCCAGAGCATTCGCCAGGCGTTTGGCATACAGCAGTAAAAAATCGTCGTCGGGTTCCGGCACATAATTCAGGGCTACCCCATGCAAAAGCAGAAAGGTGAATTCGTTTTTTTTAATTTCCTCGATCAACTCTTTTATTTTCCCCGTATACAATAAAACCAGGCTCAGTTTTTCGAAAGTGTAATAAGAAGGGTGCCGCAAACCCGATATAAGCCTGTCGTAAGCTTTTGCCCGTACTTTTACAGGCAGCATCTTTTTCCACTCATTAAACAGATCCCCACTCAGGAAAAGACTTTTTTTAATACGTTCTTCCAAAAAAAACAATTTCGGTGTGTTGTTTTTGTGTTCATTCGCCTTTTCAAAACCATACTCTGCAAGTTCCTCAAAACATTCCTTTCTGTATTCACAAACATGGGCATACGCTTTTTTCAATCTTGAAAAGGCCTTTGCCGGTTTGCCCTGATTGAAGGCAAGTTCGGTTTCGGCCAGTAAAAACTCAAATTCCTTGCTTAAATCCCGTGCAGGCACTTCTGTGCCAAATACAGTGCTTTCCTGTATATCCAACTGCAGTTTTGCAACCGTAAACCAATCAATCTTCTGATAAAACGGCCTCTCGTTTTTTCGTTTCAGAAACAGCACCCGTAACTCGCCAAACAAATGCCGTTGCCTTAGCCAGACCAGCATGGGAGGAAGCAAGTGTCGCCATCCTCCTTGCCTGAACACACGGCTGTTCCGCATGCATAAAAGCGTTGCGGCCTCCCACGCTCTTCTTTCAGATGTTTTTAATCCCACTATTTTTGCTTTCAGTTGCTTCGTGATGTTAACCTCAATCAGTTTAAAGCGCTCTATCAACGTTAGCGAATATATTTCCTGCAGTACAACCAGTAACGCAAGCATAGCATACACGCTCCCTCCGTGAGTGGAAAAACCAGCAAATGCGCTTCTGAATTTTTCGAATGCCTGTAAGCTATCTTCATAATTGGGTTTGTCTTTATCCTGAAATTTTCCAATCATTTGCCTGAGCACTATTATATAATTTTGAAGCGCAGCTTCACCGGGCAAGGATTCAAACTGTTTACGCAATCGGCCCGATTTTATTTTGTTTTCAGCAATGGCTAAAATTTCATCAGGTTTTATTTTTTTGGCTGGAAGATGTTTTTCAAATGTCCGGTTAAATTTGGGTTTCACACCATTCCATTCTTCATAGCCAAGCCGCTCGCGGTTAAGGTAAAAAAGAGCGGCTGCCGCATGTTCACACAGCCGTACTCCTCTGCAGGTGCATTCGCCCGACAACAATTTTTCTCCACGTAACTTCAGCGTTATTTCGTTTGCGCCCAGCGCGAGCCTGTACTCAGTTTTTCCGCGCCGCTCAAGCATTTCAACCGGCCCTTTAGTCAGCAGTTTCAGGGCTGCCCGCAATGTGCCTTCGCTAAAGTGTTGTTCAAAATGGGACATGTTCAGCAGCATGGTTCAAAATTACTAAGGAAGCCTCAAAAAAAATCAGTAGTTTTAATTTAAAACTATTTCCATGATTATTGGTGTTGCAGGACCGTATTCAGCGCCCACAGAAGAGGGCCGTAAAACGAATCTTGACCGGCTAAATATGGCCGCTGCCAGGCTTCTCGAAATGGGCCATGTGCCTTTAATCGGCATCAACGCTGCTTTACCGGTGCTTGAAAAAGCAACTGTACCGGATGTGTATGATGCCGGAATGGCCATTTCGCTTGCTGTTATTGGTGGTTGCGAGGCCCTGTTGTACATTGGCCAGAGCCGCGGGGCAGACATGGAGCTTAATCTTATTTTATCGCGCGGGTTGCCCGTTTACCGTTCGCTTGCCGAAGTGCCTCCGTCCAAATAAAAAGCCCTTCGCTGCAAACAACGAAGGGCTCTCAGAAAAATCCTGTTTTTTAGATAATAAGCATAACGTCTCCATAGGAATAGAAACGGTATTTTTCCTTAATGGCTTCCTTATATGCTTTCATAATCAAATCGTAACCGCCAAACGCGCTTACCATCATAAGCAGAGTACTTTCGGGCATATGAAAGTTAGTGATCATGGAGTTGGCAATGCTGAAATCGTAGGGCGGAAAAATAAATTTATTCGTCCATCCCACAAACGGATTTAATTGTCCGGTGGTTGACACTGACGTTTCGATGGCCCGCATGACCGTTGTGCCCACAGCGCAAACCTTTTTCTTCTTTTCCTTAGCAGCGTTAACAATTTTGCAGGTGTCGCCGGGTATCAGCACCTCTTCACTTTCGGTTTTATGTTTGGTAAGATCTTCCACCTCAACCGTGCGGAAGGTTCCCAGGCCAATGTGAAGTGTAAGCGGAGCAAACTGCACGCCTTTAATTTCGAGGCGTTTCAGTAATTCACGGCTAAAATGCAGCCCTGCCGTTGGCGCAGCCACAGCACCCTCATTTTTTGCGTAAACCGTTTGGTAACGATCAACGTCTTCGGGCTGTGCGGCACGTTTTATGTATTTCGGTAGCGGGGTTTCGCCCAACTCGTAAAGCACTTTTCTGAACTCCTCATAACTGCCATCGTATAAAAAACGAAGTGTGCGTCCGCGGCTGGTTGTGTTATCAATCACCTCGGCCACCAGGCTATCGTCTTCACCAAAATAAAGTTTGTTGCCAATGCGAATTTTCCGGGCCGGGTCAACCAGCACATCCCACAAGCGGCTTTCGGCATTCAGTTCGCGAAGCAGGAAGACTTCTATTTTAGCGCCGGTTTTCTCCTTATTACCGTACATCCTGGCGGGAAACACTTTGGTGTCGTTCAAAATCATCACGTCACCATCGTTAAAGTAATTGATCACATCTTTAAATTTTTTGTGTGTGATTTTACCAGTAGCCCTGTCCACCACCATCATTCTTGCGTCTTCACGGTTTTTGGAAGGATGCTCTGCCAACAATTCTTTTGGCAGGTTAAATTTGAACATTGACAGTT
>CALMNJ010000392.1 GCA_937868675.1 uncultured Bacteroidota bacterium
CCGCATGTGGCGCAAAATTAGGAGAATATTTCTTAAATCGCTGGCGATACTGGCCATTACGCTTGTTGTAATGGCGGTAACGCTTTATCTGGCCATCCGCAGTTATGCCTTTCAAACTTGGCTCGGAAAAAAAGCCGGCGACTACCTGAGCAGTGAGCTTGGAAATACAGTGATTGTTGAAAGCATCCGTATTGATTTTTTTTCGCGGGCCACCCTTGGCAATGTGTTGCTTACTGATAAACACCGCGACACACTTTTTTCGGGAGACATTGCTTTAACTATTGACAATCTTGAGTTAAGCCGCCGAAAGCTTTCACTCCGAAATGTGAAACTGAGTCACTCCACATGCAAAATAATTCGTTACAAAAACGACAGCACACTCAACTTTGGTTTTATTGCCGATTACTTTTCTTCAAATAGTGCCGATACAACGAAGGGTAAACCGTGGAACATAAATTACGGCAGTGTGGAGCTCGACAATGTGGCCTTTGTTTATCGCGACGAGCGAAGTGATCAAAAGGTGTCACAAACCATAAATTACAGCAATCTCGTTTTTACTTCGATATTTGGGAAATTAAGCGATATAAAGCTGAACGGCGACACCATTCTGGCTTCTATTAAAGGGCTGCGCAGCAAAGAACAATCAGGGTTTGAACTTAAAAACCTGAGTTGCCGGGCCGAGGTAAGCAGTAAAAGGCTGTTGTGCGACAGTATGGATTTGCGTACCGCCAACTCGCTTGTAAAAGGACGCATTCATTTTAATTACGAAAACTGGGGGGATTACAGCGACTTTTTAAATAAGATAAATCTGAACTCCTTTCTGGATGATAGCACCTGCGTAAGCTTTTCCGACATATCGGCATTTAGCAACGAACTTACCGGATTGCGCGAAAACGTTTGTGTATCAGGCCGGGTAAAGGGATCGGTAAGCGATCTGAGGCTTTCGGATTTTAGACTCTCGTACGGTAACCACACGCGATTTAAGGGAGATTTAAATATTAGCGGCCTGCCGGATATCGGCACCGCCTTTGTGCATTTTAATGCAAAAGAAATTTCCTGTTCGTACTTCGACCTGATTAATATCCCGGCTTACCCCTTCAGCTCCGGCCAAAAAATAGCGGTACCCGGCGAACTCAAAAAATTTGGCGTTGTGAGCTATCGTGGCAAATTTGACGGCTTTGTAAACGACTTTACCACCTATGGTCGTTTCAATACGGCACTTGGTAAAATAGACAGCCGCCTGAATGTAAAACTGGGCAAAAAAGCTGAAGACATCAGCTACAGCGGAAAGATTAGCACCGAAAACTTTTATCTCGGCGAACTGTTTGGTCTGCAAACCCTCAAAGGGCTTTCGCTAAACTGCGAAATAAAAGGAAAAGGGATTGATATCCGGTCGCTCGACGCCAGCCTTGAAGGAAACGTTCAGCAACTCACCTATAATGGTTATGCTTACCACAACATACGCCTCAATGGAAGTATTAGCCACGAAGTATTTACCGGATTATTGGCCAGCGCCGATCCAAATGCGGATTTCGACTTCAACGGCACCATTAACTTCAACAACAAAGTACCCGAAATGGATTTTATTTCAACCATCAATCGCCTTAATCTTACCCGACTCAATTTTTTTGAAAGTAAAGCCGACAGCGGCATTCTTTCCTCACAAATCCTGATTAACCTAAGGGGTGCCAGCATAGACAATTTGAGCGGGCAGATAAATTTTGACGACACACGTTACACCACATCATCCAAAAAATACAAGCTCAGTACTTTTGACCTGCTGCTGGAACAAAATACCAGCGACAAAAAAGTAAAACTTAGTTCAGAATATCTGAATGGTATTGTGCGTGGCGATTTTAATCTGAGTAATCTGGGCAATGCCTTTGAAAAAATTCTCACGCATTACTATCCGTCCATTTTCACGAAGCAGCTCAAACCTTACAATAGCAAAAAAGGCCCCGAAAAAACTGCCAGCGATCAATTCGTTTTCAAATTCACAGTAAAAAAATTCAACACCCTGCGTGAATTGTTTTTCCCTGACCTCATGATGGAGGCAGGAACCGTGGCCGACGGTAATTTTAACGCGCCTGAAAACAAACTCAATCTGCAATTCAGCTCCCCTAAATTCCGTTACAGCAGCTTTAGTGCAAAAAATCTGTTATTCATCCTTAACGAAAGCGAACAAACCGTGCTAGCCGAAACTTCGTGCGACGCACTGTTTATTGGCGACAGCCTCTCGCTCGATAATTTTAATTTTGGCCTGAAATCCACTGACCGCAACGCGCAGTATGGTGCCGATTGGGACAATCTGAAATCACCTGCTGTAAAGGGGGATATAAAAGGCAGCATGGCATACCGCGACAGTAGTTTCAATTTTCTGACCGAAAAAATAAACATCACAATAAACGACAGCACCTGGGCACTCATTAACCCCTCACGTTTAAGTGTTAAGCCACGCGGACGATTTGAAGTAAGCGAATGTCACCTCAAAAATCACCAGCAGGAGATTAACGTAGCCGGCAGCCTGACACAAAAAAAAGGCGACCGTCTTACCGTGTTTATTAATAACCTGGTTCTGAAACAATTTAATCCTGCCCTGAAAGGCATAGGGCTTAAACTCGATGGTGTATTGAATGGGGAGATCAGCCTTTCCAACACCGACGGAAATTTTGTGTTTGATGGCGGAGTGGATGCCCAGAACTTTTCGCTGAACAATAATTTTATTGGTGAGGTGTTCTTAAGCACCAACTACCTGGCTGGCGACAAACTCATAAAAATAAACGGATACACGGCGGCCAGCGACAACGGCATCAGGGCGCGCAACATTTCGTTTTCGGGTATTTATTACCTTGATAAGAGAGCAGAATCGCTCGACCTGGCCTTTAAAGCCGATCCCGCCAACCTTCGCATCCTGAATCCCTTTTTAAAAGACATCCTCACCATAAACAGGGGCTATGTGCAGGGCGAAGGCAAAATATATGGTTCGCCCGACAACATTAAGATTGACGGAAAGCTACATTTTACAAACAACTGCGAGGTAAAAGTGGATTATACAAACGTAAGCTACCGTGTGCTTGGCGGTGAAATTGAAATAATGCCCGATCAGATCCGGTTTTCGGATATTGCCATTCGTGAATCAGGTGCAGGCTTTGTACCCAAGCCCCAGGGCTATGTGAACGGGAATATCTTCCACACTAATTTCAGTCGCATGCAGATTGACTACGACGTTACCTACCACAATATGCTGGTGCTGAATACAACCGAAAAAGAGAACAGCACGTTTTACGGACGTGTTTATGGCAGCGGCAACATGGGTATTTACGGCTTTTTAAACAAACTGCACATGCAGGTGCGCGATACCACAACGGCAGGTAGCCGCTTTATCCTGCCTTTGGACGGACCTGCTGAAGTGAGCGAAGATGACTTTGTAAAATTTGTAAAGAAAGACACTACCAAAACACCCGAGACACCCATTACAGGCTTTGATCTTGACCTCAACATTTATGCCACACCACAAGCCTCCGCGCAGATTATTCTGGACAAACGCAATGGCGATATGCTTTCGGCGCAAGGACGTGGCGACATTAACATGCGCATTAATACCCTCGGCAAATTTGAAATGTTTGGCAACTACAACATCACCAAAGGAAATTACCTTTTTACGCTTGAAAATGTGATAAATAAAAAATTTGATATCGAACCAGGCAGCAACATTACGTGGAGCGGAAACCCCTTTAACGCGGAGATTGATATTACCACCTCTTACAAGCAGCGTGCATCGGTAGCACCGCTGCTCAACGATGCCGGCGAAGCATACAAGGGACGTTTCCCGGTAGACTGTAAACTTTTTATCACCGGCAAACTCTTTTCACCCATCATCAATTTTGGTTTCGGTTTTCCGAACATTGATGCCAACGCAAAAGCACGTATCGCCAATATATTAAGCGACGAGGCCGAACTCAACCGTCAGGTATTTTCGTTCATGCTATTCCGTTCATTTGTCACCCCCGCCATTTTTAACACCAACGGTGGTGGTGTAACGGCCAACGATGCCGCGGCATCAACCGGCAGCGAGTTGCTAAGCAACCGTGTCAGCTCTTTTCTGAACCAGCAATTCGGTAACCTTACGGGACTGAAAGATGTGCAGCTGGGTTTAAACTACAGGCCCGGCACCCAAAACAACAGCGAAGGGGTTGATGTTGCGCTGAGCAAACAGTTCCTTAACAATAAAATTTCGGTTGATGGAAATTTTGGCGTCAACAGCAATCAAAGCACCAACACCAACGGGCTCATTGGCGACGTTAACATCAATTACAAGCTATCCGACGACGGGCGTTACCGTTTGAAAGGGTTTAACCGAACCAACGACAACACACAGGTTACCACTGCCGGCGGCCCCTATACACAAGGTGTAGGCTTTTTTTACCGGGAAGAGTTTGAAACCTTTAACCAGTTATTTAAAATTTACCTTGATCGTTTTCGGAAAAAGAAACCACCCGCAACAGCCAAATAAACGCTTCAGGCTTATTCTTCAATAAGATCGCCGTCAATCACTTCAAGGTTCTGACGGATTCCCTGATAAATCATCACCAGCGATACAATCATGATGAGGTGCGCAAGGTCCTTGTAATTGAACCACTCGTGCACTGAAATCCGCACCGAATGAACAAGGATTGAAAGAAAGGAAGTGCCAATTCCAAAAATAATGAGCTTACTTCCCTGCTCATTGCGCCTGCGGTACGCCAGATAATGTACAGCGAAAGAATATACGAGTGAAAGAGCTGCGTGAATTTTTATGATGAGGAAATCGCCTTTCATGAAACTGAAAATAAGCAGCCCTAGTATCCAGGCCAGGGCAATATTAATGTAAAGACGGGGCCGTTCGCCATCGAGCCGGTGATAGGTGTACGGTGCCCTGAAACAATAGTAAATGGCAAACAGGCTCAGGGCGTTCATCACAAAAAAAATGGCATTAAAAAACGCTTCGCCCAGTTGTTTGTGAACCCCATGCGCCACTGCTCCAAACAAACTGCTTATGCCCATAAAAAAGATAAAAAACGACATCTGCCGGGCATAGGAATGTTTGAATTTGAGCAGCCGGAGTGAATACAATAAACACAGGCCAAAAAACACCAGATTGGTTACAATGGTGCCTGGTTCGTAAATCGTGAAGCAAAAAAGCGAAATGTA
>CALMNJ010000393.1 GCA_937868675.1 uncultured Bacteroidota bacterium
CTACATATTTTCTTTCTCTTTCTTCTCGCTTTCGAACCTCGTGCGCATTTCGCTTACCTGTGCGGTAATGTCGGCATTGTAAATGCTGTCCTTGTATCGGTCAAAGATCTCGTAATAATGAAAGGCTTTTTCAAAGTCCTTCTTCATCAGGTAATAGCGTGCAAAAAGTTCTGCCAGATCCTTGTTCTCGTTTTTTATGCTGAGCTGATTTCTCAGGCTTACGATTTTATCCATATAGCGCAGGGCGCTGTCGGGCCGGTTCAGGCGCAGCTCAATGGCGGCGCGGTTGCCTGCCACGGCAAGTTGCAGGCGTTTGTCGTTAAGGGGGGCGGCCGTGGTTTCAGAAGAATCGAGCAGGCGGGATGCTTCAGCGAATTTTTTTTGCTCCATACAGCACAAAGCCATGTTGAGGTAGCTGTAAGCGGCCGAGGCCAGTTCGCCCTGCTGCAGGGCAAGGGTTTTGGAGCGGCCGGCATATTTCATCGCGCTGTCGGTTTGCTTAAGATCCGCATACACATTAAAGAGCCCGTCGCAGGTGTAAACAAGCTCGGCAAATTTTTTTTGTGATGTGTAAATTTTTTCGGCCTTGCGGAAATAAGAGAGCGCGATGTCGTGTAGTTTAAGCGAATGATGAATGTAGCCCAGGTTATTGATGGAAATGCACTCGCCTTCGGGATAGTGGAGCTCGGACTCCTTTTTCTGTCCAATTTCGTAATAGTGCAGGGCTTTTTTGTAATTACCCATCATATAGTATATGGAGCCGATGTTGCTGGTGCTTTTTAAAACGCCCTCGTTGTCGGTAATCCGGGTGCGGATTTCCAGTGCGCGTTCAAAATAGACGAGGGCGGAGTCGAAACGCGATTCATAATAAAAAATAACCCCTCGCGTATGCAGCAGCATGGCTCTGGCCTTTTGGTTGTTGGGGCCGGTGGCTTGTTTGATGGCCGCATGGTAAATGGAAAGCGCCCGGGCTGTGCTGCCGGTGGTGTAATACTTCAGCAAAAGAGTGGCCTGCATTTCGAGCCGGAGTCCCTCATTGGTTTCAGCGTTTATTTTTTGTTGTAGTGAGTCAATGTAACGTTGAGGCTGTTGCGCCGGGAGCGTAAACGCGCAGAACATCACTATTACAACAAACAGTCGCCTCATGGTATGAGGAAACAAGTTAGTTATTTAATTTGTTAAAACGGACAGGCGTTAAATGAGCCGGTTAGCATGAAGCAACGGTGAATGAAGTACCGTGCATAGGCAGGTTATTTTATTTTCGAGTTTACCAGGGCGATGAATGCGTTCATTTCCTGTTCCGAAGAAAACACGCGCCTCGGAACAATGTACGCCATGTTGGTATCAATGTAAAGATAAAGCGCTTTTTTGCCCTGGCCCAGCTCTTTTACCTTGGTCCAGGCGATGGTTGAACTGCTGTCGCTGGTGTTGCAGGTTATTTCGTTGTCGCCGAATTCCAGATAACGCGAACCCAGAATGGAGCCGTCATCTTTCGGTATCCTGCTGGTGCGGGAAAGCATGATGTAATAAATCAACACAAATAGGCATACTGAAAAGAGTGTGGAAATAGAGGCGACAACGATGTCAAAATTATCCCGGTTAAAGAGGTACTGAATTAAAACAACGGCCAAAGCGCCTACGAAAATGGTGCGTTTCAGGTGCGCCTTAAGAAAATGATAAGTGTTGAAGTCAGCGTAATCCTGCCGAGTGATATCAAACGTGTATTTCATAACGGACAGTAAAATGGTTTAACTGGGCTCCCAAAGCTCAATTTTGTTGCCTTCGGCATCCATAATGTGTACAAATTTGCCATAGTCGTAACTGGCAATTTCATCCAGCACGGTAACGCCGTTTTCTTTTAATTGTTTCACAAGCCCTTCAATGTTCTGGACGCGGTAATTAATCATGAAGTCTTTTTTGGATGGCGCAAAATACTCACTCCCATTTTTAAAAGGGGTCCATTGCGTGGTGTCTATCTGTTCCGGATTGGTTATGTTTCGCGATTCAAAACTCGAACCCCAGTCGTTAACCTCAAGGCCGAGGTTTTTCGCGTACCATGCGCGCGTTTCCTTTGGGTTTTCGGTAAAAAAGAAAATGCCGCCTATGCCTGTAACTTTGGGCACCAGGCCGCCTGCCTGATTTTGTGTTGTTTGTTTTGATTCTTCCATTTTTTAGTTTTTGGTTCAATTGCCTGCTCAAACGAGTACATGAAACGAAAATATAGAATTTATCCTCAGCTTCATTTTCATTTGTGAACTTAAGTCCCGACCAGTAGGTTAAATGCTATCGGCGTTTTTTTCCCGATCCAAAGTTGTACCCAATCCCGATCTTATACGACAAGGTGTTTATTCTGGCCATGTTGTATTCTATCCCAAGCCTTACAATCGAAATATTGGCCGAGGCGCCCACCGCACCCTGAAAACCGAAAACGTTTTCGTCTTTCAGATTAACCACATTGCTTTTTTCATGGCCATGTGCAAAACACACCGAGGCATAGGCGTAAGGCGAAACCGACAGCCAGTTGTAACGGAACCGGATGGTTTTGCTGGCCAGAAGATCAAACCCCGCATTATTAAATGCCACATCGGGTGGACCATAAATAGATACATAGCTGGCCCGTGTTGAAAGCGCCCAGTTATAAATGCTGTCGTTTACCAGGTTGTATTGCAATTGCGCGCCATAAAATCCGTAATTGGCGCCAGGGCTCTGCGTCCAGTAAAGGCCCAGATCCATTTTGCGGTTAAGCCCGGTTCGCAGGCTCAGGCCCGGAAATGCGAGGTGAGGCCCGTCAACCAGCCAGTGTGTGGAGTCGGGGTGCACAAAGGTGTTGTTCCAGGCGTCTTTCGTTTCGTCAATGCCGGATTGCCATTTAAGCAGCGAAAGTTCCACCTTGCCACGACCCATGGGCCGCGCATCGGTAAGAGGCCTGAAGTATGTAACAAGTCCGGCCTCGCGTGTAAATTGTTTCCATGCCGATTGCGTAAGCGATGGATCGAGCTGAAACGAACATTCTTTCCAGCGTGGGTTCACATGCAAGTGCACATCCGGGTGGTCGTGTGCCCGGACGGTTGTAGTTAAAAGCGTAACGAGACTAAGCGCGAAGGTTGTTCTGAAATTTTTCATTATACGGTGTGTTTTTTTGATTCTATAGGTATGACAACCGGGAGGCGCTTTCACCTATGCCTTTGCAATAAATATTTTACAAAGGGGTTTATCAGCGTCTTGAGGCCTTGAAAATCAGATAAATAGTGATTTCTAAAAAGGGCTTTTTGAGCGGGTAAAAGAGTCAGACCTTTCCCGGAGACATGAAATAGTTTGTTCGGTGATTTGAACAGGTTGAATACCGCCAAATTTTCTGCAGGACTTCCGCACTTCGTAACGGGATTCAACGCAAGCGGAATTAGATTAAATTTGATAAGCTTCTTCTTTTTCACGACACATTAACTATGCGCTGCAACGTTTGGTTTATATTTTTCCTCATCCTTAGCAAATGCTGCCTGGCCCAGTTATTTCCGGTTTACAATTACACCGCCTTTTCTGAAAAGCCTGAATTATTAAATCAGCTAAGGGCAAACCATGTATATTTCCTTGGTGAAGAACATGGCGTAAAAGAAACGGATGTAGCCGAAGCGAGAATGATTGAATTAATAGGGCATTCCAATGCACGTATTTTGCTGGAGGGACCCTACGAACGTAATTTTGGTTTATACGAGGTTTTTGTTGAGCACGATTCGTCCAACTATCAAATAGAATCCTTTCATCCGTATAAAACAAATTTGTTACGTTTCATATACAACAACAATCTGCCGGTTAAAACCATGGATATCGTGATGCTTTCACAATTCCGCTATTTCGCGCTCGAAATAAAAGATCTTTATAAAACAAAGCAATATGGCGAACAGGTAAGCAGGGACCTTGAGCTGCTGATAAGTGCATCGGAGAATTACAGATACGGTAAGGCCGACTCGTTGGATCTTTACTTGTTACTGATTGCAGAGTTCGGAAAACACAAGGCCGAACATGAGGCGGCGCTTGGCAAGCGTTATGGTATGGTGGAAGAATGTTTCGGGGCCTTAAAGGCTGCGGTGATGGCGTATAAAGAAAAAGACAAGTTGCTCCCGTATCATTCCAACGCCCGCGAAGATTTTATGTTTTCGGTTTTTAGTAAAGAAATAAACCAAAACCCCCAAAGCAAACTAATTTCGGTAAACGGGCAGGATCATATTTCACTTGATAGCACAATGATTCCGTTAGACTTTGTGCATAAATCCTGGCGACCGCTTTGCCACAAAATAAAAGCGGCCTATCCCAACAAAAAGGTGTGTAGTATTTATCTGGTTAAACGAAATCATATCGGATTCTTTAAAAAAGTAAGCCACAAAGATTACAGGAATTTGTACAGGCTCACCCGCCGCCACACCACTTACATTGTGCCATTGACCGAGGCAGGAAGCGCGTTTAAGGACTTAAAAAATAAAGTAAACCACATTGTGGTGTATTGAGTGGATTAGCGAAGATGTAAACCAGTTACCCGGTTTAAACAATTTCTGTGATTTGCAATACGGGAAAGAAAGGCTTAGTAAGTTCATATAAGAGTTAATTAAGAAAAGGGTTTTATTAGTTGGTAAACGTGCGGGTGCTGTATTAACTATTTGATTCCAAGTTTTTCTAAGAAAGAAATAAAATCACGAGGCTTTGTTTGTTTTAATCTTTCAATAAAACCTTTATCGTTGTGCAATTTGTTTTGCAAAAACAAAGAAATTTGGCGGAAATAGTCCTTGGAGTTTTCTGGTAACTGGTCAAGCGGTTTATTTATTTCCTTATCAAGAACATAAGCGGTTATTACATTCATTTCTCTTATCCGTGATAATTCTTCTTGGGTATTAGCTAGTTGTTTTTTCCAGTCATCATAAGCATTTTCCAGAGCCAATGGCTGCCATTCCAATTCTTCAGCTATATACTTTTTGGTGATCTCATTTTTATTCGGGTGATCGCAATAAGCCCCAATCCAGTTAGTTTCAAACTGTCGAAACGTAGGATCAAGTATTGTTACATTGTCGTCAAGTGTGAGCCAAAAGTGGTCTAAATTCTCATATTTCCCGGGAGTAAGTTTGTGTTTAATTTGGAGGTGTTCGAATAATAAGGAGAGTGGCTGGCAGGTGGTATAGCAAAAATCTTCTGGGATGGAA
>CALMNJ010000394.1 GCA_937868675.1 uncultured Bacteroidota bacterium
TCAGTTACCCTGTATTCTTTCAGTTTTGCTTTGTTAGCGGCATATTCAATTGCTTTATTCAGTCCGCCGAATTCATCTACCAGCCCAATACGCATGGCATCACTACCCGACCATACACGGCCCTGACCAATACTATCCACATCGGCCTGTTTCATTTTACGTCCTTCGGCCACATGCTGAGTAAATACACCGTAAATTTTTTCAACTGTTTTTTGAATCACTTCAGCTTCGCTGGCTGTAACAGGGCGCAGCGTATTGGCCATGTCGCTATGGAGGTTGGTGTTAACGGTATCAATGGTAATACCGAATTTATTTTCGAGCATTTTGCTGATGTTTGGTATTACCCCAAACACACCGATTGAACCGGTAATTGTATTTGGATGCGCAAAAATACGGTCGGCAGCGCAACTAATGTAGTAGCCTCCGCTCGCTGCCAAATCCCCCATACTCACCACGGTTGGTTTCGCTTTGCGTGCAAGCACCATTTCGCGCCATATCACGTCGCTTGCCAGGGCGCTTCCACCTGGTGAGTTAACCCGTAATACAATGGCCTTTATTTTTTCGTCGTTGCGGGCTTCGCGTATCGCCTTAGCGATGCGGTCACTTCCTATTTCTTCATCATCTCCCTCGCCGCCGGCGATGCTTCCGTTGGCATAAATTACCGCCACTTTTCCAAGTTTGCTGTCAAGTTTTTCTTTGGCCGAATATTTTCCGATTTCGGCAAAGTGAATTTTTTCCTTCTCCTTTACCCCCATTTTCTTTTTGATCTCGCTTATCACTTCATCTTCGTATGCAAGCTTGTCAACAAGTTTTCCTACTGCATCTTCAGGAAAAACAATTTCGATATTGTTTGCCATGCGATTCAGGTTCTCAACACTGATGTTTCGATCTTTGCTCACTGCTTCGGTTATCGAATTCCATATCCCTCCCAAAAAAACCTCTGATTGCAAACGGTTTGCCTGGCTCATTTTATCCAGCATAAACGGCTCTACTGCGCTCTTAAATTTTCCATGGCGAAATACCTGCATATCCACATCCAGCTTTTCGAGGGTTTTTTTGAAGAACATCAGCCCCATGTAAAGCCCTTTCCACTCAATATCTCCCTGAGGGTTCAGATAAACTTTATCTGCTGCCGAAGCCAGAAAGTATTCCTGCTGTGAGTAATTTTCGGCATAACAATAAACAAACTTACCCGATGTTTTGAAATTACTGATGGCGTCGCGCAACTCCTGTGTGGTAGCAAAGCCAGCCTCCAGATGTTTAATATTAAGATAAATACCCTTAATACTTGAATCGGTTTTGGCGTAGTTTACCTTTTTAATTATTGAATTAAGTCCCATCCCGTCCTCTTCACCAAGCGGGCCTCCAAAATTTTTGAAAGGGTTTTCGCGCTGCCGTTCCTGAATACGGCCATTAATAACCAGTTTGAGAACCGAGTTGGCCTTCACCGTTTGCGACGCTGAGTCATCTTTAAGCACAGCGCCAAAACTGGTCTTAACTATTCCAGCAATAATGAGTACAGCTACCACTGTGGCTATCACCAGGCCAATAATGGATCCGAAAAATGCTCCAAAAAACTGTTTCATAATCTTTACTTTTACTAACCTCTGCAAAACCGCAGGGCACTAGTTTGTTATCTATATTTGCAACAAAATTATTAATTCTTAGTCAAGACTTTTTAAAGTATAGTATGAACGAGGCTTTTTTATGTTTGGGCGGAAACCTGGGTAGCCGGTTAGGCCATTTGGCCATGGCTCGCAATCAGATAACCGAACGCTGCGGCGCAATCATAAAGCAGTCGGCATTATACGAAAGCGAAGCCTGGGGCTACAGGTCCGAAAACCTGTTCCTGAACCAGATCGTCAAAATTAATACTCCTTTGAGTGCTCAAAAATTGATGAGGGAACTGCAACGTATTGAAAAACAAGCCGGACGAATACAGGGCGATAAACAATACAATAACCGAACCCTCGACATTGATATCCTTTTTTACAATAGCGAAATCATAAAAAGTAAACGTCTTTGCATCCCACATCCGCGGCTTCAATTGCGCCGCTTTGTACTGATGCCACTTTGCGAAATTGAGCCGTTGTTCGTTCATCCTGAACTAAATAAAACCGTTAAGCTACTGTTAAGCCTATGCTCCGACAACAGCCGGGTTTACAAATATAAACCCTCTCCTTATATTTGTGTGGAGGGAAACATTGGGGCTGGTAAAACAACGCTTGCCAGTGCATTAGCTAAAAAAATGTCGGCACGGTTTGTACCCGAAAAATTTGAAAAAAATCACCTGCTGCCTCTTTTTTACGAAACGCCTGCGCATTACGCCTTTCCGCTTGAATACAGCTTCCTGATAAGTCGCTTTGAGCAATTGAGTTCTGTTTTAAAGAACAACCGCAGGGCGGTGATGAGCGACTTCAGTATTTACAAATGCCTTTGGTTCGCCAGGGCTAATCTTACGGTGAAAGAGTTTAAACTGTTCGAAAAACATTTTCACGCGTTCGATTTACACCTGCCTCAACCCGACCTGATTATATACATAACAACCCCTCGCAACAACCTGATTAGTAACATAAGCAGGAGGGGCAGAAATTTTGAGTCGGCTATCAGTGAAGCATATCTGAAAAAATTAGATATCTGTTATAATGCCGGTTTTAAAAAGCTGAAGGGGCCGGTGATTATTAATTTATACGTTGAAAAATACGACGCAAAACTAACTTCCGTCATGCTTAAAACCCTTGAGCAACTGATGAAAGAAAAGTTTGGTTGGCCAGATTAAAAGCCCTATTTTTAGGACGCTCAAAATGAAGAAACTCACACAACTCCTGGTACTGCTCTTTGTATGCGCAGGTATGGACGCTCAGGTAATTGTTGAAGGAAAAACATATCTGAACAGGTCGCCCCTTACCGGTGTCACGATTATCGTAAAAGACGGTAACAAAACCATTCAAACCCTGAACACCAAAAACAAAAACGAATTTAACATAGAGCTTGATTACGGCCCTGTTTATAAAGTTTACTTTCAGCATCCCAAGTGCGTATTAATGCACCTTGAAGTGTACACCAACTCAGTGCCTAAAAGCCGGTATGACTTTAGTATGGCGCATGCGGTGGACGTGCCGTTTGTAAACAAAAATGATCCGGATGTAGATACCACAGTTTTTTCGGAACCGTTCTATAAAATCAGGTATGACGGTAAAAAACACATGGAAGACGACAGCGCTTATTCACGTGTATTTGATACCAGAATTATTAAGAAAACCGTAAAGCCGACTGAGCCCGTCGAAATTAAAAACCCGGAAGCTCCGGCTGTTTTTGCCGGCAAAATATATGTAAATAATAATTTTAATGTACCTGTGAAAAACAGGATTATTCATGCAGTTTACAAAGATGGCTATATCATCAAAACCACCGCGACCAATCGTTTTGGTGCTTTTGCCTTTACAGGAGTAAAGCCAACCGACATTGAAGGTATTAAGCTTGAAATCAGCGAAAGTGGTGCCGACCTGAAAGGCAGCCCCAACCGGTCGGGTATGGATTTAAGTAATGCCACACTTGGTCTTTATAACAGCAAAAAAGAGCTTTTGGTATCGTGTAAACCAAGCGGCGGAAGCTGCTATTTTGACTTAACCAATAAACCTCTTGAAAACATTGTGGATAATGCCTATACCACTAATATTGGCGGTAAACTTGTTTCTACATCTCCAAAAGAAAAGAAATTTTTTGCCAACAAAACGGTTTACCTCACCAATAAGCTTAATACCGTATTAAAAACAACCAAAACAAATAAGCTTGGTTCGTTTGTATTTGAAGATATTAAACCCGACAACACTTACTATGTAGGCATTGATCAGTCCGAACTCAGCCCCATGGAAAGAATAGACCTGTTGAATAAAGATGACGCCTACATTGCAACGCTTGATTCGGTAAAAGCAGGCAAGCTTTGCATGAAGATTAATACTGATTATAATAAGGTGTTTAATAATTTCACAATTGGCGAAGATGAAATGAAGATGGACATCAAGGCCACCATTTTCGGTGACAATGTAAACCACCCCATTGGTAAGCTTAAAATCATTTTGCTGAACGACTCCTACCAGCCAATTGACAGTGCCTATACCGATAATTTTGGAACATTTAAGTTCAAATACCTTCCTTTCCTGAAGCGCTTTTACCTGAGTGCCGAAAACACGGATAATATTTTGGATATGTATAAGAACATATTAATCTATAGCAGTGAGGATAATCTGGTAAAAATCATGACGCATGAAAAAGGCAAGAAGTTTACCTACAACCCGGTAAATGCCGAATTGAGCAGCCTGCGTGATGTTGAACTTGAAGACCCCTGGCTTGAATACATTGATAAGGATAAAAAAACAAGTGAAGGCGCCAATAAAAAATCGCCTGCTGCTCCAAAAGAAATAACTGAACGTATATTGTTTGAGCCCAACAGCTATTCGATAACTCCGGAAGCGAAAGAAATACTCGACAAAATCATTCTGGTACTTAACACAAACACCGAACTTAAAATTGAGGTAGGTGCTCATACTGACAGCAAAGGCATTGAAAGCAACAATATGAAACTAAGTGATTCACGGGCTAAAGCAGTTAAAACATACATCTGTAACGCCGGAATCAGCGCCGAAAGAATCACCACAAAAGGTTATGGTGAAACCAGACTATTGAATAATTGCGATGACAAACATCCCTGTAGCGATTCAGAACACGCACAAAACAGGCGCATAGAATTCAAAATTTCGGGCAACTAACCATTTACCATGAGAAAAACGAGTATTAACTTCAATATCACCGTTGATGATAACAACCTGCCCCAAACCATTGAATGGGAAGCTCAGGACTCGGGCGAACAAAAAAGCGAGTGTAAAAGTTTGATGGTGGCTCTGTGGGATAGCAAAGAAAACAACACGTTAAGGATTGACCTTTGGACCAGAGATATGATGGTTGACGAAATGAAAAAATTCTATCATCAAAACGTAATGACGCTCACTGACACCTATGTTCGCGCCACAGGAGATGAAGCCACCGCCGCAAAAGTAAAAGCACTTTTTTCCGAAATAGGAAAAACAAACGGTGTTCTTGGATAGTATTTGTCGTTGAAATCTACTTTTTTTACCGTCATTAATTCGCAAAATTTCAGTTTGATTATTTTTACTTAAAATAAATTCAC
>CALMNJ010000395.1 GCA_937868675.1 uncultured Bacteroidota bacterium
TGATAAACTGCCTGAAAGTAAGGTGCAGATTATGTTTCCTGGCCAATTCAAAATATGGGTTGCGATCCATGTCAACTGGTTTAGGCTGTGAAACCAGAATGTGTTTTACGTTGTTTTTTGGGTGCTGGCTTACTTCAACAGGCGGCAATTGCGGCAGGATAATAGCAGGTTTTTTAGCCACCTTACGTGGGCGCTTCAACAGTTCTGCCTTCTCAATTTTTTCTTTCGCTTCCTTGTTTACAATAATTTTAGCTTCCTTCTGGGGTTTAGCGATTACTTCTTTAACCGGTTTGTTTTTTTTTGAAGGCTTTCCGGCTGCCACCGGAAATGACTTTACTTTTAACGACTTCGAAACTTTGGCAGCAATAGTTTGACGGCCCTTAGATTTCGCGGCGGGTGTTTTTTTTGCCGGTTTTTTTTTCACTGACATTAATTCGGCCTATGTTAAAACGTTTCAATAATGAATTTTACCAAAACAGTAACGGGCAAAATTTCCAAGGCGCAAAAGTACGAAAAAATTTGCAACAATCCTACATGACCGCTATTAAGGGAAATCAGAAGGCCGCGATACCAGCTTATTGCAACGGAGGCGGCCAGGGTTATTAACGCCCCCGATAAAAAAACCAAAGGGTTAAAGGGGCTAAACTGAGCCAGCACAATCCATGGAAAAATAAACAACCCTGCAGCCTGATTGAGCATGCCAGAACTGCCTTGATAATCGCTCAAAAGCCTGGCCTCGCCCGTAACTAGAATGAGTAGGCCATTCGCAAGCCGGTGGATTCCGAAAACAACCAATAACACGCAGGCAAAAAAAAGGTACTGTAGCAGGTGTGCGGTTTCGGGCATCACAAATTGAAAGGCCCCGTTTATTTTATATGCCAGAAAGGAAACATTCAGTAAAAAGAACACGGTCATTAAAGCGGTATATGGCCTGTACTGGTTAGACTCCTCACGCTCAAGCTGTTGTTGAGCCTGAAGACTGTAGGCCGACTGGAGGATTTTTACCACACGCGGAAAAGCCCTTACACGGATCAGCGCCAGCATCACAACACACAGCAGTAGATAAATAGAGGGCCATACTTCACTGTAGCTGACGTGTGCCTTTGGCTGGTGATTCCTTAATGGTAAAAGATGCGTTTCAAAAATGTCCGCTGCGTTCAAGTTGCTTTATTTACAACGCAAAAGTACGCGAAATACAGAAGCCGAACTTTACTTGTCCTTTCGACCATTTGTCGGTTGTAAGGGGCATAAAATTATTCTCCACAAGATAAGAGGCGTTTGTGTAAAATAGGCTGAAAACGTGACCGCCGGTTTCTATCTCTACCCCGAGTGATAAAGGGGTACTGGCATTTGTATTGTTTGCGTAATACTTTGAAAAGTTGTAAAAGTAGTCACCAATAATACTGAAGCGTTTTGTAAGCCGAATGCGGCCACCAAAACCTATGTTGGCAAACCCGTTCTCATCGGCTGCCTTATTGTTGCTGTTAATTTTCTCCCTGATGTAGTTGCGGTACATATATCCGGGCAAAATTTCGAGCGAAAACATGTCGTTAAGTTTACTCGCAATAATTACCTGATAAAAGAAATTAAACCGGTGCAATTCGCTTGTCTTAAAATCCCGGTCGCTCGATGCGATGCCATAAAAATCATCGGGATGTGAATGAAAATAGCCAACGCTTGAGAATAGCGCCACCGAAACAGGCATGCTGAAATCCGTTTTTTGCTGAAGTATTTTCCACTTCATGTTGCCGTCAATTAGTTTATTGCGGCTTCGTCCTATACCCAAAGTAAGATTATCGGTAACGCCATAATCAAAACTCATCCGAATGTCACTGGCCGCATCAAAGCCAAGCCAAGACTGGAAACTTTCGTTTAAAGGGTTCTTAAGGTCAGAATTGTAAACGTTGCCAAAACGATGGCTAATTCTATAATCCAGATGATGTTTCTTAACGGTTTCGATGGTCTGAGCATTACCTATTCGCACCGTTTTAAAAGTGGCATACACTTTTTTAGGGCCTTCGTCTTTTTTATCGTCAACAAGACTTAAAAGGTCGTCCTGACTCAAAGCTGAAAGTGATGAGAATACTGAAAACGTTACAAACAGATTACGTATGGTTTTTTGCATATTCAGGGGCAATTAATTTTTCTTTTCGTAAGGCTCAAGCGTGCTGGTAAATGCCACTTCAACTTCTTCGGCAATATTTTTAACATACATGGAAGGAACCTTAATGTTATATTCGGTCACTTTAACTTTGAATTTTGTAGCCAGGGTGTATTCCTTTCCGGTTTTCACGATGGTTCCATTCAGGGTAACATCTTTTTGTACCCCATGTATGGTGAGCTTTCCGGTCACAGACACTTTGGTTTCGCCATCCTTATTTTGATCCAAAGGCTCATTTAATTTTCCTTTAAATTCAGCATAAGGAAACTTATCCGATTCCATATAATTTTCATTAAAATGTTCACCCATCAGCGCATTTTTAAAATTGAAATTCATAATGGTAATTCTAATCTGTACGTCACCCGAGCCAGGCTTAAATACCACCACGGCGCTTTTGTTTGTTGCCTCAATGTTTTCAAGAGGGGCTTCAGAAAAAAATTGTGTTGTGGTAGATTTCGCGGTGTATAGCTGCGATTTTGAAAGAAGTGGGCCACAGATAAGTGCTGCAAAGGCAA
>CALMNJ010000396.1 GCA_937868675.1 uncultured Bacteroidota bacterium
TAATCAAATAATTATGCTTTAAAAGAAGGTTGTTTTGCCCCGCCGGAGCATGTTTCCTCCTTGGAAATAATTACCTATCTTCGTTTCCCGTTTTTTAAAATATGGCCAAATTCAGACGTGAAGATGCACTGGACTACCATTCGCATGGCAGGCCAGGTAAAATAGAAGTAATACCAACCAAACCTTACAGTACGCAGCGCGACCTGACCCTGGCTTATTCGCCAGGGGTTGCCGAACCTTGTCTGGAGATAGAAAAAAATCCCGAAGATGCCTACAAGTACACGGCCAAAGGCAACCTGGTGGCGGTAATTTCAAACGGAACTGCCGTTTTGGGGCTTGGCGATATAGGTGCTCTGGCATCCAAACCAGTTATGGAGGGCAAAGGCCTGCTCTTTAAAATTTTTGCCGACATTGATGTTTTTGACATTGAAATCGGCACCAAAGACATTGATGAATTTGTACAAACCGTAAAAAACATAGCCCCCACTTTCGGAGGCATTAATCTGGAAGACATTAAGGCACCCGAGTGTTTCGAAATAGAGCGCCGGCTAAAAGAAGTGCTCGATATTCCGTTGATGCACGACGACCAGCATGGCACCGCCATTATATCGGCGGCGGGGCTTATCAACGCCGTTGAATTGTCGGGCAAAAAAATGGAAGAAGTTAAGCTGGTCATCAACGGGGCTGGTGCCTCGGCCAACTCCTGTGCCAAAATGTATATTGCAGTAGGCGTAAAAAAGGAAAACATTCTCATGCTCGACAGCAAAGGGGTTATTCACAAAGGGCGCACCGACCTCGACCAGTATAAATCATTTTTTGCGAGCGATAAAACCAATATCAATACCCTGGCCGAGGCAATTCAGGGAGCCGATGTGTTTGTGGGTCTGTCAAAAGGCAACATTTTAAAGCAGGAGATGGTAAAAAGCATGAACAAAAACTGTATCGTTTTTGCACTTGCCAACCCAACCCCCGAAATCTCCTACGAAGAGGCCATTACAGCCCGGCCGGACATTATCGTGGCTACAGGCCGCAGCGACAACCCTAATCAGGTAAATAATGTGCTTGGCTTCCCCTTTATTTTTAGGGGCGCAATGGATGTTCGGGCCACAACCATTAATGAAGCCATGAAATTGGCGGCCACCCGGGCTATCGCGGCACTCGCCAAGGAATCCGTGCCCGACTACGTAAACCTCGCTTACGGCTCCCGTAACCTCAGCTTTGGCACCGAGTACATTATTCCTAAGCCAATTGACAACCGGCTCATCTGGGCTGTTTCGTCGGCAGTGGCCAAAGCGGCCTGTGAAAGCGGTGTGGCAAAACGTAAAATAACCGACTGGGATGCCTACAGGCTGGAGCTCGAAAACCGGTTGGGCAAGGACAATAAGCTGATGCGCAGCCTGGCCGATAAAGCCAAAAGCAATCCTAAACGCATTATTTTTTCTGAAGCCGATAATTACAAAATACTCAAAGCAGCTCAGGTGGTGCGCGACGAAGGTATTGCCAAGCCTATATTGCTGGGCGACGGCAAGCGCATTACAAAAACAGCAGAAGAGAATTTTATTGATCTTTCAGATATGCCTATTGTTGACCCTTTTGACGAAGAAAAACTTCGCGAAAGCTTTGGCGACATGCTTTGGATGAGAAGACAGCGCCGGGGGCTCACAAAGTTTGACGCTAGAAAACTGATGCGTGATCGCAACTACTTTGGCGCAATGATGGTTGAAAACGGCATGGGCGATGCTATGATTAGCGGCCTTACCCGAAAATACGCCCAGCCAATTAAACCAGCCCTCGAAATAATTGACACTCTGCCAGGCGTAAAACGGGTTGCAGGCCTCTACATCATGGTTACAAAGCGCGGCCCTTATTTTTTTGCCGACACAACCATGAACACCAATCCAAGTGCCGAGGAACTGGCCGATATCGCCGTCCTCACAGCAAATACAGTGAAGCAATACAATATCACTCCTCGCATCGCTATGCTCTCCTACACTAATTTTGGTTCAGCTGGTGGCGAAATACCAGAGCGCGTTTCGGAGGCGGTAAGTATTCTGCACAGAAACTACCCCGGGCTTGTGGTGGACGGGGATATACAAGCCAATTTTGCCATCAATAACGAACTTCTGAAAGAACAATTCCCTTTCAGTACCCTGGTGGATAAGGATGTAAATACTTTCATTTTCCCCAATCTTGCTTCCGGTAACATAGCGTATAAACTTATGCAGGAACTGGGTGGTGCCGAAGCCATTGGCCCGGTGCTGATGGGACTCAATAAACCTGTACATGTACTTCAGCTGGGCAGCAGCGTGCGCGAAATTGTGAACATGATAACAATAGCCGTGGTTGACGCGCAGAACAGGAAATAGTACATGGCTTTAATTGATTACATCAAGGGCCGGGTGGCCTCCAAAAATCCGGCTTACGTGGTTATAGAAACAGGTGGCGTTGGCTATGGACTTTACGTTTCTGTGCAAACCTATGGTAAACTTACAAACGATGATGCCCGCCTGTTTGTAGAAAGCGTTTACGTACGCGACGATAATCCCCGTTATTATGGCTTTGCCGACGAGGAAGAACGCGAACTTTTCAGGAAACTTATTTCAG
>CALMNJ010000397.1 GCA_937868675.1 uncultured Bacteroidota bacterium
TACGCATTGAGAACAAATCGTATGGTATTTGCAGGGTAACCGGTAAGCTTATTCCTAAAGAGCGCTTACGCTCGGTACCCCACGCCACGCTTGGAATTGATGCCAAGCTGAGCCAGGCTTAAGAAGCTGACACTTATGTAAAAAACCACTCTGTAAATATGGGGTGGTTTTTTTGTTAAGAGCACCACATATTATTTATTTTACCGACTGGGGGCCAATATTTATCTTTACACTCCTTAATTCATTACATGCTTAAACGCTATCGCATTCCTCTTCTCACTGTGTTGCCGGTGCTTTTTATTGACCAGTTCATAAAGATTTACATTAAGCTCAATTACCCCCTTGGCGAGGTAAAGCGCATAGCCAGCTGGTTCATCATTCACTACACCGAAAACCCCGGCATGGCCTTTGGCTATGAGTTTGGCGGCAATACCGGCAAATTGCTGCTCAGCGTATTTCGCATCCTGGCCTGCGTGGGCGGCGTGCTTTACATCCGGCACATTATTTCAAAAAAAGAACACCCCGGTTTTGTTTTCTCCATTTCACTTATTCTTGCCGGTGCTCTGGGAAATATTCTTGACAGCGCTTTTTATGGCGTACTGTTCAGCGAAACCGACGAGCTAAGCATTGCCAAATTTATGCCCGCCGAAGGTGGTTACGCCGGCGTATTGTACGGCCGCGTGGTGGACATGTTTTATTTTCCTATGATCAACGGCCACTTCCCCGACTGGTTCCCTATTTGGGGTGGTGAGGAGTTCCAGTTCTTCAGGCCCATCTTTAACTTCGCCGATGCATCCATTTCGGTAGGCGTTGCCATCATCATCCTGTTTCACAAAAGATTTTCGCAAAAACCAGAAAGCGAAAACATCGAAACCGAAGTATTAAAACACGGAGGAACAACTAATACCGGCGAAAATACCGAACCTGCACCTAATGCGAACGCATGAAAAAAGCCGTACTGCTCATTAATCTTGGTACTCCCGATGCGCCAAGCCCTTCGAAAGTAGGAAAATACCTCACCCAGTTTTTAAACGACCGGCGGGTGATTGACATTAATCCTATGGGCCGCTTTTTACTTGTAAACCTTATCATTGTGCCTTTCCGCCGTTTTAAGTCGGCCAAACTCTATCAGCATATCTGGACCAAAGAAGGATCGCCTTTGCTTGCTTATGGCGTGGCCCTTAAACAAAAACTGCAACAGCAGCTCGGAAACGATTACATTGTTGAGCTGGCCATGCGCTACCAAAACCCTTCCATTCACCAGGCGCTTGAAGCGCTCAGAAAACAAACACCTTCATCTATCCACATTATTCCGCTTTACCCGCAATACGCAAGCTCAAGCACAGGCAGCACGCTGGAAGAGGTAATGAAACAGATCAAAGGCTGGGAAGTAATTCCCGACCTGAAGATGACCAGCAGATTCCACCAGCACCCGGCATTTATTGAAGCGCTTATTGAAGAAGGTAAAAAACACCGGCATGCCGATTACGACCATGTATTGTTCAGCTATCACGGATTGCCCGAACGGCACATTCATAAATCATCGGCGCATTACGGCAATGGAAGTTGCAATTTCGGAAACTGCTGTGATGTCATCAACTCCAATAATCAATACTGCTACCGGGCCAATTGCATGGCCACCACCCGCGAACTGGTAAAGGCACTTCAGATTCCCGAAGGAAAATACACCTCCACCTTTCAGTCGCGGCTCAACGATAAATGGCTGAAACCGTACAGCGACAAAGTGATTGAAGCGCTCGGTAAAAAAGGCGCTAAGAAATTACTTGTGTTTTCACCTGCGTTCGTGGCCGATTGCCTTGAAACCATTCATGAAATAGGAACCGAATACGAGGTGCTGTTTAAAGAACACGGCGGCCAAAAAGTTACCCTGGTAAACAGCCTTAACACCAATGATAAATGGGTGGATGCGCTGCGGCAGATGGTGGTGGGAAATCCGGCTAATTAAAAATGTAATTATTTTACGGTGCACCTGAATTTTAAAACCACGAAGCGTTTTTCGGCGTTGGTTGATACTACAACCGTTTTTTCAATGTTGCCTTTCATTTCCTTTTCGGGAGTAAAACGCAATGTTATGTTTGCAGAATCCCCTTGCGGTATGGGCTTCTTAGGATAACCTGCGACCGTACAGTGGCAACCTGAGTCAACCCCTTTAATAACTAATGGCGTTGGGCTTTGACAAACAAGATAATAATTGATGATAGCAACCGAATCAACATTTACTTCTCCTAACGTTATAACCGAATCAAGAACCACCAATGCGCTACGTTGATCAATGGGCGACTGCAATGAAGAATTGCCGCAAGTCAGTAACAAAAAAGCAAATACACAGATAGTAACTACTTTAATCGGCATTTCTGTTTTTTTCAAGCTCTTTATATATGCTAAAAATCCCCTCTTTATCAAAACTAGGATCCCCTATTCGCATTATCTTTCCACTTTTAAAAATCATAAAGTATTGTGGAAAAGCGCGAATATTTAGACTTGTGAAATTCTCACTATCCACAAAAGTAAAATGAATACCTAATGAATCGAATCTTTTGCTGTATTCTTCATAGAACCAATCCTTCGATTCACTTTCCCTAAGGGCGCCATAC
>CALMNJ010000398.1 GCA_937868675.1 uncultured Bacteroidota bacterium
AACCTTCAGAATGGTTGTGTAGCAAGTAAGAATTTTCAGGTGTCGTCAAGCGCCGGATTTCCAACATTTACTATAACCAGCCCACAAAATTTTAAAATCGGCTGCCTGTCGCAAAGTCTTGCACTTACGCAAATAGGGAATCCACAAACCAGTCCGCCAGGTGGATTTACCTCTTATACTTTGGTTACGGCATCTAGTGGCAGCGTTCCTGTAACTGGGTCGCTCGGCAGTATAACGCAGTATAGCTTCACCAGCCCACTTAATTTTACCATCTTGGTGCGGGATAACAGCACATCCTGCGAGGCAAGGGTACCGATCAGTATTATTAATAATACCATTGGACCACTGGTTAGCGTATCTCCGCAATTTCCGGTATTAAGCTGCCTTAACACCAGCCTTCAACTTGTTGCCGGAAGCTCTGAGCAAAACGCCACGTATACATGGACGGATCCTTCATTAACGGTGAGTCAGGGAAGCGTGTGCGTGGCGGTCGCTAATCTGGCGCAGGCCCAAACCAACACAGTACTCGGAAACTACACGGTTACTGTAACAGATAATGCCAGCCTTTGCAAAACCCAGAGTGTGGTGTCGGTATATCAAAATATTTACAAACCCAATGTGGCCATTACTTTTGGTTTTGATGACACACTTACCTGTGCGAGTCAAACCATAACGATAGTCAATAACTCTTCAACAGGAATCCCGCCGGGCTCGGCTTTCCCATCCACCTTGGGAATTAATACAGTTGCCTGGTTTGGACCCGCCCCACAAAACAGTTTGGCTTCATTAAGCAGTTATGCCCTTAACACTCCGGGTATTTATACCCTTGTTGCCAAAGATGGAAACAATGGTTGCACGGGCAGTGGAACCATTAATGTGGCCGATGCCCGCGATATTCCCGTGCTGCAGCCTTTGCCATTAGTGTGCCTTGGAGCCAACGGCAGTGCGGTTTTGTGGCCAACCGTTGTAAGCACCGATACCTTACTGGCCTATAACTGGACAGCGCCAGCAAATTATACCCTGATCGCCACTGGATCGGCTTCACAGTCGGTGAACTCGACCGGTGTGTTTACCCTTGAGGTATTTAACAGCGGCGGTTGTTCATCACAAAACACTTACAGTGTGTCGGATTGTGTTTCGCTTTCACAACACAACAAAGAGCCGGTTATAAAGTTAATACCAAATCCGTTTTCGGAAGGGTTTACAATTATTGGTGAATTTGCCGGGGCTGAGTTACAGGTGTTTGATTTAACCGGCAAATGTTTAGCAACGGAAATAGTCTTTTCGGGGATTAAGGTTAATGCAGGCGATCTTGAACCCGGGATATATTTTGCTCGCATCATGCATCAGGGCCGCAGCCTCTATTCAACCAAAGTGATAAAGGAATAGCTGATGCATCCACATTAATACCAAACTAAATCCTGTTTTCGATCGAACCGGCAGAAAAACTGACCCCAGAGACCTTAATTTATTTTGCAGATAAATTAAATGTGGCTATATTTGCGGCTGATTTTTAAAAAGTAGATAACATGTATCTGACATCACAAGTTAAGAAAGACATCTTTAAACAATACGCAGGTAACGAGAAAAACACCGGCAGTTCTGAATCGCAGATCGCACTCTTTACACACCGTATTGATCACCTGACTGAACATTTGAAAAAAAATAAAAAAGATTTTGGCACACAACGTGCGCTCCTCAATCTTGTAGGCAAGCGTCGTGCGTTACTGGATTACCTGAAGAAAACAGATTTGATGCGCTACCGTGCGATTATCAAAACGCTGGATATTCGTAAATAATATCAAAGGCATTATTTATAGAGGGGGCATTTCGGATCACAATTCGAAATGCCTTTTTTGTTAAAGCTTGCCTGGCAACGAAAACAAAAAACAATTTAATAAAATATAAACCAATCCCGAAAACGTCGGGATACCTAAAACAAACAACATGTCACAAATTGGAATTACTCACAGTTTCGACATTGGCGATGGACGTACCATCAGCCTCGAAACAGGAAAATTAGCAAAACAAGCCGATGGCTCGGTGGTGGTGCGTCTCGGCGACACCATGATTCTGGCCACGATCGTCAGCTCAAAGGAAGCGAAAGAAGGCGTAGACTTTTTACCGCTCACGGTTGATTATCAGGAAAAATACGCTTCATCGGGCCGATTTCCGGGAGGCTTTTTTAAACGCGAAGCCAAATTATCTGATTACGAAATACTCATCAGCCGCATTGTTGACCGCGCCCTGCGTCCGCAATTCCCTGACGATTACCATGCCGACACTCAGGTCATGCTTTCGCTTATTTCTTCCGACAAGGAAAATATGCCGGATGCGCTTGTGGGCCTGGCGGCTTCGGCAGCCATTGCTGTCAGCGATATCCCGTTTAATGGTCCCATCAGCGAAGTGCGCGTGGGCAAAATAGATGGTAAACTTGTTATCAATCCAACACGCGCGCAACTTGCAGGCAGCACCATTGATATGATAGTTGCTGCTTCGGCCAGCGATATTGCCATGGTGGAAGGCGAGATGACGGAAATAAGCGAGGCAGAAATGCTGGAGGCCATTCAGTTTGCCCATGCAGCCATTAAGGTTCAGATAAATGCCATTAATGCTTTTGCCGAAAAAGCCGGCATAAAACCTAAACGCCAATACAGCCACGAAACCAACGATGCGGATCTGAAAGAAAAGGTGTTTAAAGAAACTTACGACGCTGTATATGCAGCAGCCAAAAAGCTTGATGCCAACAAAAACAACCGTAAGGAAAATTTCAAGGCACCGCTTGAGGAGTTCAAAAAACAATTTACTGAAGAACAACTGGATGAAAAAGAATCTCTGATCAATAAATACTATCATGAGGTGGAGTACAAAGCGGTTCGCAGAATGGCAATTGATGAAAAGGTTCGCCTTGATGGCCGTAAAACAACCGACATTCGTCCGATTTGGAGTGAGGTAGGGTATTTGCCTGGTCCGCACGGAAGCGCCGTGTTTACACGTGGCGAAACACAGTCGCTAACTACTGTAACACTGGGTACTCCAATGGACAAACTTAAAATTGATGGGGCGTTTATTCAGGGAGAAGAAACATTTTTATTGCACTACAACTTCCCCGGCTTTAGCACCGGTGAGGCAAAACCAAACAGGGGCCCCGGCCGTCGCGAAGTAGGGCACGGAAACCTGGCCTTGCGTGCGCTTAAAAAAGTGGTGCCTCTGAATACAGGGTACACCATCCGTGTGGTGAGCGATATTCTTGAAAGCAATGGTTCTTCGAGTATGGCTACGGTTTGCGCCGGATGCCTTGCGCTTATGGATGCCGGAGTTCAGATATCCAAACCGGTTGCCGGCATCGCTATGGGGCTTATTACAGACGAGAGCAATAACTATGCAATACTTTCGGATATTCTTGGCGACGAAGATCACCTTGGCGACATGGACTTCAAAGTATGCGGAACCAAAGACGGTATCACCGCGGTACAGATGGATCTTAAAGTGAATGGCTTACCGTACGAGGTAATGGCAAAAGCCCTTGCGCAGGCCCGCGAAGGCCGTCTGCACATTATGGGCGAGATGATGAAGACCATGGATAAACCACGCGAAGATTACAAACCGCATGCACCACGCTTTGAGCGTATTGTTATTGCCGGTGAGTTTATTGGCGCGGTAATTGGCCCCGGTGGTAAAGTCATTCAGGAAATGCAAAAGTCAACCAATACCACCATTGTTATTACTGAAGAAGGAAAGAATGGTATTGTAGAGGTGTTTGGAACCAACCTGGCCGACGTTAATGCGGCAAAGGCACGCATCAAAGCGATTGTGGCTGTTCCCGAAATTGGCGATGTTTACCAGGCCAAGGTAAAAACAATTATGCCTTATGGTGCATTTGTTGAGATACTTCCTGGTAAGGATGGATTGCTACACATAAGTGAATACGATTGGAAACGTCACGAAACGCTTGAAGGTGTTTTGAATGAAGGCGATGTTATAGAGGTGAAATATGTAGGCGACGATCCAAAAACAAAGAAAATAAAACTGAGCCGCAAAGTGCTTTTGCCAAAGCCGGCAACGGCCGATAAAAAAGAAGCCTGATTTTAAAAACCGCCTTCGGGCGGTTTTTTTGTTAATATTCTGGTAAAGAACCTGTCTAAGTTTAGGGGTAGAATTTCGTTCTACTCATTAATAAACAGGTTTTAATAACTGGTGTCAAGTAATGGCCGGTAAAAAAGACATATTTTGTTATTTTAGAGCCTAATTCACCGAATAAAAATCGGGGTTTCAGTTTTTGTATCCGACAAAAAAATACCTTCGTTTTTTTTACCTGCTTTTTCTGGGTGTCTCCTTTATTTCTGCCACCTTTTCTCAAAACAGAAATGTCAGCGGGCAAAAGGGCTTCTCCGTTGCGGGTGATGTTTTCGGGCAGCGTGTGTTTATTGAAAACAGAGGGCAGTTTGACCGTTTTTCGCAAAATGGGGAAAAGGTTTTGTTTGGATATGAAGCCGGAGGGGAGAGGATGTATTTCACTAAAAAGGGAATTATTTACCTGCTTCAGAAAGAATTCGAAGTATCAGAACGGCAGCGAGAGCGCGCCGAACATGGTAAGGAAATGCATTTAAAACAGCCCGAGCGGCATTGGCTTACTGCAGGCTGGGTAAACGCAAGCCCTCAGGTTGATGTTAAGGCCGAAGAGCAGCAAAGTCATTACTTCACTTATGGAACCCGGGATCTCAATTCAGCAACATTCAAAAAACTTACGTATCAGAATATTTACCCCAACATTGATTTGGTAATAACGATACCGGAGGATAAGCCCAATGGCATCAAATACAGTTTTGTGTTGCGTCCGGGTGCCAGGGAGGAAAATATTAAAATATTGTATTCGGAAGAACTGCGGAAGATAAAGCGGAGTGATGAAGGGGATCTGATAATCAAGACACCACTTTTTGATATTATTGAGCATGCCCCAAAAACATTTTACGATCAGGGAGAGCAAATTGGCTCAACATTTATTTTGAATGAAGACACCATAGGATTTAAACTTCAGAATAATCTTGACCGATCCAAAACCATTGTCATTGATCCATGGGTTTCGGCCATTACGTTTACACTTACCAATTCGGGCTTTGACGTGGATTATGATATTGCCGGAAACCTGTTTGTGTATGGAAGTCTTAATCAAAGCAAAATAGCAAAATACAACCCAACCGGCTTGCTTCAGTGGGTTTTCAGTGGCTCGGTTACCGCCCTTAACTGGGGAACGGCCGGAGTAAGCAATTTTGTGGTGATGCGGGCAAACGGTAAGTGTTATACAGGTCAGGGCGTTGCCTCCAACGCTTCCATTATCAGAATAGATGCAAACGGAAACTACGACAATTTTGTTTCGGCAGGAGTGACCAGTTGGAACGAGGTTTGGGACCTGGCCTATCACTGTTCAACCGGAAATATATACGGCATAGGCGGCAGCACGGCCTCTAATCAGTCTGCTGGCATCTTAAATCAGGTTACCGGAGCCATTACACCCGTTGCTTTTTTTCCGAATATTACAACCGTGGGGCATGATGTGGCGTGTTATGCTGCTGATGATAATGGTGCTTTTTTCTGGATATATTCCTCCAACTTTTCTCCCGCAATGAGCAACAAAATTGCACGGATTAATTCTGCATTTACCTCTTCGGTTTGGATTGTATCAAGTGGTTACAGCACCTTAAACGAGTATGCCAACAAAGGGAACTTTGTCAGCGGTTCAAGTTCAAATGGCATCAATTGTTTGGCTGTAAACCTCAACTATTTGTATTATTACGATGGGTTAAATTTTGCGGTGTACAATAAAACAACCGGGGCTCCAATATATTCGCTGGCCGTTATTTCCACTACTCTGGCGCGCCAATTTGCAGGTATTGCCGTGGATGATTGTGACAATGTTTATCTTGGCACTAACAATAGCATACTGATGTACAATTTTAACGGTTCGTCGTTAACGTCATTAGGTTCTATTCCACTTTCAGGATCTTACGTTTATGACATCAAGCTTGATAAACAAACCAACCTGCTTTACGTTTCAGGTAGCGGATTTGTTGGCGTTTATAACGCGATATCCAGTACGACCTGCTGTCCGGCAATTACAAGTTGTGCGTTTAATAACAACACACCGCCATTTTCAATCAATACTTCGGTAAACTGCGCAACCCTGGGATCGGCCACGGTGACCGCGAATAATCCAACATTCGGACCATATTCATATACCTGGATGCCGGTTAACCAAACGGGCTCTGTTGCCACCAACCTGACTCCTGGAAATTATACAATTCTGGTAACGGGAACTGGATGCCCTGGCACCTCAAGCAGCAACGTTGCATTGGCGCCACAAAATACATTAACAGCTTCGGTGGCGGTGGGTTACAGCGGATGCCCCGTGCCAAATTCGGGAACCGCATCCATTGTAAACCTTACTGGTGGTTCTGGCAACCAATTCTACGCATGGGCTTCGCCGGCGGGTGTTCAAACAACCTCAATCGCAACCGCTATCAGCACGGGAAGTATCTATACAGTCACCGTAACCGACGCGCTTACTGCCTGTCAGTTTTCGCAAACATTCACTTTAACACCCGCAACATCACCAACCCCGGCCTTATCAGCCTCATCGGCCACCGCATGTGTTGGATTAAATGTTAACTTATCGGCCCTGGCTATTGGTGGTAGTCCGCCTTTCAATTTCAGTTGGGCGTTACCCATTACCGGCACCTCCTTTACTACTTCCGTCAGTTCACAAACAGCGGGTCCGATAGTATATACGGTTTATGTTACTGACCAAAATAACTGTCAGAAAACAGCAACCACCAGTGTCAATTATATTTCAGGACCAACGCTCTCAGTGCCCAACGTAACGGTTTGTCCATCAGCAACGGGTACCCTCACGGCGAGTGGTGCCAGTTTTTATTTATGGAACGGAAGCCAGGGGTCAAACACCTTTGCTGCAGCCCCGCCTGTACCAACGCAATATACAATAACCGGGGTTTCGTCCGGATGTTCAAGTTCTGTAACTGCTTCTATTTCACCTGTGGCTGCGCCGGTTCCAACAATTACATCTAACGCACCAGTTTGTTTTGGACAATCTCTCAGTTTGTCTGCATTAGGTGCCACCGCAGCCATCTGGACAGGTCCTTCGGGTTATAATTCCTCTGCAACCAATACGGTTATCTCTGCGGCTCAACTAACACACAACGGTAGTTATCAGGTAACCATAACGGCAGCCAACTCCTGTACGGCCACTGCAAGTAAGTCCGTAACCATATACTCATTGCCAGTGGTTTCTGCAACCGGTGCCTCAGTGTGCAGTACCCAGTCTGTACAACTTTCAAGTCAGGCGCAAGCCACCTTATTCTCCTGGCTGGGGCCTCAGGGGTTTTCTTCGCAATTACAAAATCCTGCTTTAACAAGCGTCAATGCGAATAGTTCCGGTAATTATTCTGTTATCGTAACAAATGTTAACTCCTGTACAAATATTGCTATAGCCAATGTTACAATAACAACAAACCCGGTTGTTGCCCCGTTTGCAAATTCACCTGTGTGTGAAAGTTCTACTCTTAACTTATACGCAGGCAGTCAGGGCGGGATCAATTATTCCTGGTCAGGTCCTTCGGGTTTTTTCACGAACTCGGTAAACCCAATCATCAACACGGTTGGCGTGTCAGCTTCAGGTATCTATACACTTACGGCAACTGTAGGCCCTTGCGTAGTATCTAATACTGTTGCTGTAATAGTACACTCACTCCCCACACCAACCCTTACGGGTAATTCGCCACTGTGTGAGGGTAAGAAAATTATTCTAAATGGTATTGCCCCAGCATCAAATACGATTACAAGCTGGATATGGTCCGGCCCCGTAACTCCAACCGCGCTGGGAGCAAATGCCTATGTTGATTCATGCCAAACCGGTAATACGGGGGTATATGGTATTTATGTGATAGACTCTCATTCCTGCCAGGCTACGGCAACCTTACTTGTAAATGTTTTGATTAAACCAAATGTAAGCGCCACAGGAACAACCGTTTGTTTAATGAACAGTGCCAGCCTTACCGCACAAGGAGCATCAACATACACCTGGTACAATAACTTTGGGGTGGCGGTAGGCGCTTATACCACGGCAATTATCGCGAGCGCACAAAATTCCGCTCCAATTGTTTATAAGGTAGTTGGGGCATCGGTCAATGGATGCGTAAATACAGCCACAGCATTGCTTTCCACCTGGCCATTGCCAAGCCCTTCGCTGAGTGTTAAGCCGGGAACGGTAGCCTGCGCCAATTCGCAGTTCTCTCTTACAGGTGAAGGAGGTTTATGGTATTTCTGGGCCGGGCCAAACAGCTTTAACGGCAGTGGTGAAAACGTAAGCTTTACAGCACCAGGGGCCGGCAGTTCAGGAATTTATACTCTTACTGCGGGTAATATCCATGACTGTGTGGCGCAAACAACGATTAAACTGTCTGTTTTTGATCTGCCGCGCGGAACCCTAAGTGGCGATTTACAAAACTGTGTCCCCTTTTGTGGTGCGTATCTGTTTAAAGGTAATCCGGGAAGCGCACCGGTTACAGGACTCAACTGGCAGGTGGCCGGAAAAGATTTTGCCGGAAGCACGTTTAGCTGCTGTTTTAATATCCCAGGCCAGTACACGGTGAGTGGAAGTTTGCTTGATACTAACGGGTGTGGCTCGACCATGAAACAGGTAATTGATGCATGGCCAAAGCCGGTGGCCGATTTCAGTTTCAGTCCCCAAAACCCGATCGAAAGTTTTGATGAGGTTAAGTTTGTAAGTACCGGAAAGGGCGAAAATATTAGTAAATGGAGTTGGTATTTTTATTCCGGTTCAACGAATAACACGACATACCAAAGCGGTAAAAACGCCAGCTATTTATTTAATACTGCCGGCATTTACCCGATTGCTTTGGTGATAAAAACCGAAGAGGGCTGTCTGGACAGTGTGGTTAAAACCATCACGGTGGATGAAGACTTTGCGCTTTATGTACCGAATGCCTTTACGCCAAACGACGATGGTATTAACGATATTTTTACAGCCGTAGTGAGGGGTGTAAAAGGATATCACCTGGATGTATTTAACCGGTGGGGCGAATTTTTGTTCAGTTCTGACGATCCTCAGAAAGGCTGGGATGGCAGCTTTAAAGGAAAGGGCTGTGAAAACGATGTTTACGTCTGGAAAATAAGCGTGATTTCGAAA
>CALMNJ010000399.1 GCA_937868675.1 uncultured Bacteroidota bacterium
GCCTGAGGATAATAGCTACAAGGAATACATAAAATCAAGAGTGCGGATAACACGACCCTCCAAAACTTTACCGGCGTTATATTCTGCAACAGAGTCATTTTATTTTCCAACATCCATATACTGCGATTTCACTAATTCAGACACGCCCTTACTCTTATTCCATTTAAAACTAACGCTGTAATCATACTGATGACTGAATCCATTTGAAAACACCACAACCATGAAATCAGCGTTTTCTTTTTGAATCCATCCAATTAAATTAATGTAAATCCGTTTGTTCAATTTTTTGCTTTTAATCTCTGGTACGGTTGGTGCAATCTTCCGGATATGGGTCCTCCCAATGCTTTCCTCAAGCGAAACATCAGGAAAATCATCCGGCTGACCGTTTTTGCGCAATAGCACAAACACAGTATCATAAATTGTTTTGTTTCTTTGATATACACCTTTCAAAAACGCTTCAATGGCCCGATTATATAATTTTGATTGCTTCTCCGTTTCGCCCATTTTATCTGCTTGACCAAAGGCGCCAGCCGGTATCATTGCAATTAAAAAAACAAAGCCTGTAAAGTGCTTCAAAGCAATTTTTCTAATTATCATATTTCCAAATTTATTTATTTAGCCGGTATTCCCAACCCAATAAAAGCCAAAATTCACACACATAACAATTAAACAAAAAGCCCGGCTCATTACGAACCGGGCTCCATGCAGGCAGTTTAGTTATTGAGCCGCCCTCTTCCTTCTACGCCTCCACTTCGGTAACAATGCTTGGAAAAATGCGCACATTATTATTATCCTCACGTCGGAATTGATAGGTGAATTTGTAATGGCTCTCGAGACCCGATTTGTTTGGTAAACCATTAATCATCATAATGTTCCTGTTCTTGGCAAACCGCAACAGCTCGCGCAGGTAGTGTGCCGATATCTGTCCCACCTCATCAATAATACAATGTACTTTAAAATCCTTGCTGCTGCGGTGACTTGATTCCTTAATAAACACATGAAGCAGGGTAATGTAAATAATAGCTTTTACCAGAATGTCGGTACCGGTGCTGCCAATACTATCAATCTTGTGTGTCCATCCGGTTTCATTCATTCCCTCCTTAATATTAAACTTCAGTTCAAACAAATCCTGAAGCCTGATTTCCTCCTGCTCCTGCTCCTTAATGGCCACGCGAAGTTGCTCAAGCAATTTCACCGCACGTCCGCTTATTTCGCGTTTTTGCCCGGTGGCAAAGTCAGTATTAAACAACCCTTCATTATATACCAATCCGTTTTCTTCGCGGAATTCCTGAATGCGCTTTAAAAGACGATACACCTTATTGTCCGATTCTTCGAGTCGAATCTTTATAAACTCGATAAGCTTGCTTTCTTCAAACTCGGCCTTCTTGAAGTCTTCGGCAATGAGCCCGATAATATGCTGAATTTTATCCTTCTGTCCGCTCAGCTCCTTCACTTTAGTGGCAATACTGTCAGTTACCAGGCCAATTTGCGTGGCTGTTTCGGCAATCGAAAGCTCAATTTTATTTTCATTTATAAACGAGCGCAGGTTTTGAGCAAAGCGCTCGTACTCGGCCTGTGTAGCATCGTTCCGGATCATGAAATTAAAGTGGTTGTCGAACCTGAACTTACCCGCAAACTCATTCACATACCTCTGAAAGGCGCCGTATTCCTCATTAAAATGCGAATCGTTTTTAAGCAGTTGCGTACACAAATCCATGATATTATAGTTGGTGCGCTTCGGCTCGGCACGTTCTATAATCTCCGAAAACTTGCTGTACACGGGCGTTTCACGAAAGTTGTTGCTGAAAAAATTGATGCCGTTATTAAATTCAATCAGTTCCTCATCAAAGGCTCGCTTCTGCTTGTTTATCTCCATACGCTTGAGGTTAAACTTCTGCGTGGCTTCTTCCAACTGCTTCGTCAGGTCGTTGTTGTTTTTTACAAACTCCTCCTTTTTTTGAATCAGATCAGGCAGTTTATCAAAAATTTCGCGCTTATCCTTCAGGTAATCGCTTATAATCTGCGCGTACTGATCAATTTCGCGAAGGATGTCCTGAATCTCCTTCATGCGGCCTTCAACCTTTTTAAGCTGCTTGGCATCAACTCCCTTGCTCTTAAAATTGGTTTCCTTTTCTTTCGACAGGCTTTCTTCCTTCGCTTCAAACTCCTTCACACGGTTCTTTTTCTCAACCTCCAACTCAGCTATTTCCGTTTCCTGTTTGGATTTAAGTTCAGCCAACCGTTCATCGTTATAATCTTTAAGCTTTTCAAGTTGATTATTAAAATCGCTCAGTAGCAGGTTTTTCTTTTTGCTCAGGATCGCCAGCTCCTCTTCCATAATATTAAGCCTTTGCCGGTTTCCGGTAAGCGATTCCTCCACTTCTTTCCCTGCTCTCGAATTCCACTCCTCCAGTTCATCGCTCAGTTTCTTCTCTCGCTTATCTGCCAGTTCCAGCGAATAGGTAAGCACCTTCACATCTTCTTTCAACTCGCCTAGCTGCTTGCCAAACTTGTCGGCCGCCAGCATCTTTTCCTCATTATTCGAAACCTGAAAATGGTTCAGGGCTTCTTCCAGATCGCGAATCTGAGCCAGACGCTGGTTTTTTTCAAATTGATATTCTTCTATTGACTTCGAAACAACCTCCACGGGCTCCAGGTTCAAACTAATTCCGTATAGCGTACTGGCCGTGTTGTCACTCATTTCAGGCGTGAGGTCCGTGCGGAACAGCAAATTCTCATTCACCACTTTTCCAATGGTCTTATGCCAGTCCTTCACGTTTTTTTCAAGGTACCCGTAAAACGCATCGTGCTGCACATTTAGTTTCGATTCAATTTGTTTTATTTCATCCTTAATGCGGTTTACCTCCACATTGGTTTGATTAATGCGGTTTCCAAGCGAGGTTTTTATTTTTGCTTCCAGCGCTTCCCACTCGCGTTGCAGGGTTTGAACCATGTTCTGCTTAATCGCGCGCTCGCTCTTGTTTTTGTAGCTTACGGCGCGCAGCTCGGCCAGTTCATTTTCCAGATCCCTGATCTCCGTTTCATAAAACCGTGTATTCCGGATTACCTTTTCATCACTTTTCAGTCCGTTAAACTCAATTTGTTTTGCTGTAATTTCGGCGTTTACATCATTTAAGCTCTCATCGCGCTTTTGCTTTAACTCCAGGTCGCGTTTGGTGTACTCGTTTTTTTGCAGAAGCAACAACTCGTTGTAGTGATTGAAGGTTTCGTTGGTTTGTGAGTTGATGCGGTTTATATAGGCAATTTTATCGTTGCGCAACTGATCCAGCAGCGACGAGTATTTCAGCTCAATGCTCGACACATTGGAGGTAAGGCTCTCGTACTCGCGGCGGGAAATATTCAGCTCCACCTGCAGCTTTTCACGTTCCGAATTTTTATCCAGCGCCTGATCAATATTTTTCTCCTTGTACTCCTTCAGTTTTTTATTGGCCTCACGTATCGTGCGGTCGTAGTATCCAATTTCTTCGCGGTAATTGTTTTGTTTATCTTCAATTTCGCTTTTCAGGCTCTCGTGGTCGTTAACGAGTTGTTCCAGTTCCTGCTCCTTTTTTACCGAAGCCTCCCGAATGGACTCATTTTGCGACTCCGCAAAGCGCAAACTGCTTCCAAGCTTATCGGCCATTTCCATTTGTGCGCCTTTAAGCATGTGCACCTGATCGTATTTTTTATCAATAAATTCAATCAGTTGCTGCGTGTCCTTTTTCAGGTAGGTCTCAATGTCGGTGTACTTTTCATTAAACTGGCGCAACTGGCGTTCTACCTGTTCCAGCTTGATACTGCTGTTTTCGGTAGTCAGCGAGTTGGCAATAAAATCCTTTATAAACCTCGAGTCAATGCTGCTTTTAGACGAAAGGAACACGTTGGTAATGGATTTAGGAATGTTCTGGTATTTCTCGTTGCCTTTAAGCAGGTGAAATCGCGAAAGCATTTTATCCGTCTCGGTTCCGTAAATAATATTCCGGTACCGTTCAAATGTGTCAATCTGGTTCGAGAAATAAATGCCGCGCTTTTCAAAACCCGAAAGCACCTCCTTTATTTTCAAGGCCTCGTCGTTGGTATTAAAAAAATAATCAGGGTCAAAAGCCGCGTCCACAAAGCGAAACACCAGTTTGTTGTGCCGGTACACAATCACAAAAAAAGGCTTTTCCTCGGTTGCTATTTCATAAATAAGAAATGAATTCTCGTACCTGAAATAATGTTCCTCAAAGGGTTTTTGCGAGGCCGAAATACCGAGGCCGCGACTGTTGGCGCTATAAAAAAACAAAATAGCCCGTTGCAGCGATGTTTTACCGAAATTGTTTGTACCCACAAAACAGGTGTTTCCGCTCAGCTCAATGTCCGCATATTTTACGTTTGCAATATTTATTTCTACGATCCGGTTTAGTATTCTGCAGTTTTCCATTCGTTACGTTATATTCTGTTTTATTTATTGTTTCTTTTTACTTTGGGCGTGTCCCGCAGGGCGGAAAAACACTTCCATTTTTTTCAGGCTTTCCGCCCTGCGGGCCGGGCCCTCGCTACTCGCTCTTTGCGTCGCTGCCGCTATGCAAAGGAGCTCAGACAGGCCGCTCGGTCCCTCACGCAGGCTGCTTCATTTCTGCCCGCCTTTCCGGCACACATCCCTGTTTTTCAATTATAGATAAGTCCCTGCGCGTCGTCACTGCCGGCATCATCGTAAATGGCAATGGCATTAATCATATCCAGCAGATAGGTGTAGGAGTCAAGCACCTTATACGACTCCGTTTTCTCATCTTCCAGTTCCAGATACGAGTCACGGCTCATCATCTCGCAAATTTCGCGTACCTTGTTGTGAAGCGTTTCTGAGCGGTACAGCGGAATTTTTTGCAGCTTTTGTTTAAGCCTCACATTGGCATTGCACTCCTCCGCTATTTCCGACGGACGAAAACGGCTTCCAATCGTTATTTTATTGTCCATGCTCGCAAACAGATCAATAATATCAATGTAGCGCTCAAACCGCTCCAGTTTCTTTTCCAGCTCACCGTTGGGCTCATGCAGCTTCGAAAAATAAAAATAGTTGTTGCCCCGCTCAATATTGTAGCGTATTACATTAAAATAGGCCTGCAGGCGGTCAAAATTTTCGGGATTGTTTATAATATCGTAAAGCCTGTTCATCCCATCACGCGTGCCATTGCTCGAAATAAAATTGCCTCTTGCCATCACAGCAAAAATGTCGTGTGTTTGTTTGGGTAGGTTAAAATCTTCTGCTAACATGTACTATTTTCTTATTTTGTTTTTACGTATTTCTGCTTTCTCAGGTATCACTTTGCTTTGGCCTTCTCTTTCTTTACTCTTTCATTTATTGGCAGTATCAGCGTGTAGCCCAGACGCTTGTTTTTGTTTGCCGAATCCGTGTAGTCATAGTAATTAAGGCGGTATTTAAAATCGAGTTTATTCTGATGTTCCATCGCGATCTCAACAAACAACGACAGCCGCTCTTCAAAACTTACATTGCCAATGGCTTTTGGAAACTTATAATCAATGAGGTATTCAAACAGGTTTTGTTTGTTCTGGGCCAAAAAACGCTCAACAAGTTTTTCCGTATCCAGTTTAATCTGCTGCTCCAGCCCCTTTTCCTTAAAGTTAATTCCCATGCGGTCGGCCAATCCGCGCACCATCAGGCGTGTTATTTTGTACTTCTCCGCCACCCGTTTGCAAAGCACGTGTCCATCGTCGGTGTACAAAAAGTCAATCGCAATTTTTGTCTTCGGGCTTTTGTGGCCATTGTAACGCAGCGTATTTACGCCGCTTACCGTTTCTTTGAAATTTGTTTTGTAGTGCAGCGTGCCGTGATCCTTAATTTCCTTTAAGCGCTGTGCTTTTTTATACACATCCAGCTGAAACTGGATCTTGTTGATAAAATCAGTGATGTCCGTTTGTATCTCAATCAGGTAGTCAAGGTTCTCTATCATTCCCGCCTTAAGTGACTGAACCACACCGTATAGTTCGGTATCACTGGTGAGGCTGAACAGGGCCCTGGTTTCCTCCACCACCTCACTGGTTTTCTTTATAAAGTCAATAATAGTGTCGCGTTTGGTGCGGTAATCTTCCAGTTTCTGCAGCTTGATGCGGTAGTTACTCTCGTTTTTGTAAGTATCATCCACGTTCTTTTGCAGCTTGATAATTTCGCGGGTAAGCGTGGTGTTGATGCGGCGCAGGTACTTTTTGATGTTGCGCAAAAACCGGAGTTCGCGTGCTTCCTGATAAAAGCGAATGTATCGCTTTAGCTCATTGATGTAGTCGTTTATGAAGCCCGGCGTTACTTCGCCTATTTCCATAAAGTCTTCAAACATAGCCACCACCGCGTCGTTCAGGCTTACAATGCCTTCGTAT
>CALMNJ010000400.1 GCA_937868675.1 uncultured Bacteroidota bacterium
TAAATACATAACTAGAGGAGATTGTTAAGGAACGTAGTATAGCGAATGAGTAATCTATTTGGTTTTAAAAGCACAAAGCGCTTTCTGGTGCATTTTGCCTCATTTATTCGGTCTTGCCCATTAAAATTTATTTAACGACAGCCTAAGTTCGTCGCAACGCTTTACGCCAAGCGCTTTATAGAAAGCGCCCCCGAAGGACACTTGCCAACGGCCTCCACAATTTGCGCCGAGGTGGCGCCATCCATATTAACCCAGGGCTGTTGTTTGGGTTTAAAAACAGAAGAAAGGTGGCGCACACAATTGGCCGAATGAGCGCAGAGCCCCGCTTGCCAAACCACGGTTACTTCGCCGTTGCTGTATTCTTTTTTGGTTTTAGTATCCATTTTTGAAGTCTGGTATCGTTTTTATTTGTACGACTATCGGTGCCGGCCCGTCAACCTTCGGTATGACAATCTGCTTTTTTTAGATGACCTCTAATTACTTATCACCCACTCGTTCTCGAAGCGGCATACAAATTCAGGGTCCAGTTTTATGTACGTGTTTTTAGAACGTTTTTTAATCCACTCCTTTATCAGTTTCTGGTTCCTTTCGCCAAGGGCCATCACCGAAATTTTCTGGTAATCGTCTTTTAAATTGGCCTTGTGCGGTTCAATCCTGTTTTTTAATCTCAGTATCCTGAACGCCGGTTTGCCATCCTGCTCGGTGTACGACATGGGGTTGCTGATATCGCCCACCTTCATGGGATTGATGGTGACAATCATATTGGGATCAATCTGGTTAAGGATATCGTTGTCAAACTTGGTGCTGGCGGTTTGCGGATTCACCATCAGGCCGTCGTTTTGCCGCGTATTGGCATCGTCGCTAAAGCGGCGCACAGCGTCCTCAAACGTAATGTTGCCTTTTTGAATTTCTTTATGTAACGAGTCCAGCTGGTTTTTGCAACGGAAATAATCCTCGTTGGTGAGTTTGGGCATTATCAAAATGTGCCGCAGGTCCAGTATCTCGCCCCGGCGCTGCACCAGCTCAATAATGTGGTACCCGTAAGCCGATTCAAACACATTCGACACTTCGTTGTTTTTGAGCCTGAAAGCCACGGCCTCAAAAGCCGGATCCATCATGCCGCGCGTGACATTACCAATAAAGCCGCCTTCCTTGCGCGATCCCGGGTCTTCGCTGTACAAAATAGCCAGCGAGCGCACGGTAATGGTGCCGCTCACTGCCCTGGCCCTCAACAGCTCTACGGTTTCGCGGGCTTCGCGCTTGGCTTCGGCGCTAAAACCTGGTTTTTTTACCAGTTGCTGCAGCTCCACCTCCGAATTAATAAAGGGCAAACTGTCCTGCGGCAAATTGTTGTAGTAAAGCCTTACTTCGGCCGGACTCAGTTTGGTTTCGGTGGTAATTTTGTTGCGCATTTTTTCGGCCAGCATCCGCTCGTGCAAATCGGCACGCAACTCATCCTTCAACACATTGGTGCGTTTACCATAAAACTTTTCGAGTTTTTCTTCGCTGCCAAACTTTTGTATGTAGTGCGCCATGCGGCGGTTCAGTTCGGTTTCAAGTTCGCTGTCGGTTACGCTCAGCGAGTCGTGGTCGGCCTGAGCCACCAGCAGTTTTTCAAACACCAGCATTTCGAAGTTGCGGCATTTATTGGCCGGCAGTCCCGACGACTCCTCGTCGAGCATATTGTTCTGGAGGTCGCTCAGCAAAATGGGATATTTGCCCACCACTGCAATTACTTTATCAAGCACCTGTTGCCCGCTGGCGGCAAAGCTCAGGCACAACAAAAAAAGCGGGATAATCTGTTTACGCATCGGCATTAAAATTAATTAAAAAATGCCGGTGGGCAGGTGCCCGTCTCATAAAAAATGGTAAGGAAAAAATAGAGTGTTATTGCTGTAACTAGCGGCGTATCTCAAACGTCTGATAGCCGGTAAGCTCTTGTTCTTCGGCGGCCACTTCGCTTACCTCGGCCCAGCGCGGACCGGTGTAGCACCATTCAATAAACGCGTTTACGTTATCCTCTTCCCCTTCGGCATTAATAAACACCGAACCATCGGGCATATTCTTTATCAAACCGGTAAGGTTAAGTTTGTGGGCCTGCGCCTGCGCGTTGTAGCGGTAGCCCACGCCCTGCACTTTGCCTTTTACGATGATTCGGTAACTGCGGATCATTCTTAATTTGAACTATATTAATAGTACAAAAATAAGTTTTTGATGCAATGGCTGGGAAGTGTCTGAAAAGTCAACGTTAAGGGCAAACTTTTGCGGACTGAAAAAACGAACACCCGGGCGAGGTCTGTGCAGGGTTAAGACACCGCAGGCGCGGACAACGTGA
>CALMNJ010000401.1 GCA_937868675.1 uncultured Bacteroidota bacterium
CCAGAAGCTTGCGGCGGCAATCAGCAAAATGAAAGCGAATCGGCGGTGGTTTTTCCAAAAGGTAAAATACTTAAGGGGTCGGCTTCTGCTTTGGCCTGCCAATTGTTGTATTGTTCGCAGTGTTCAAAAAACTGGTTTATTCTTTCTTCCGAAGCCCCTTTCTTCCCGCTTCTGTCTTTATCGCTACCCATGCAGCTCATAATGTCCTTCAACAGTTTTTTCTGTTCGTCGGTTTCACAGCTTTCCGGAGTGATAATACCATCGCCGTTAAACTTTGTTTTGGCAAAAATGGCGGTGGTGTCGCTGGTTTGTGTGGCACTTAACTGCTGCGCATCCGCAGCGCCCAAGTTTTGGAGTATCTGACGGGCCGATGCGTAAAGGCTTTTGCCTTCTTCGGTGTTTTGGTTAATGACCGACAAGGGCATGGTTGTTTCCTGCTTCAGTAAATCGTCGGGATTATTTATTACCGACAAAATCCATTTAACTGCTGCAATAACCTCAGGTACTCTGATTCGTCCGTCTTTATCCGTATCAATTAAATCAAGGGTGCGCTGATCTATTTCAAGCCCCTGCACCGGACAACTTAAGGCCGTCCATAATTTCTGGTCGAGATGCTCAAGGGCATGAAGGTCTTGCCCTGACTCAAGATTAACACGCTTTACGCCTCCTACGCTGGAAAAACTCCAAATATGCTCGCTTGCCATAATGATAAATTTAATTGTTGTTGCTGTGAATATAGCAAAAGGATTTTACTACAACCGATGACAAATAAAAGGTTTCGCGCCTATTTATAAAAACCGCAAGGCAATTCTTCCACCAACCCATCCATCGAGTATAAATTGATTGGGTAAGTCGCGGTGGGTTATTTTATATGGAGCTATTTTACTGTATGTACCGGCATAATCGGGTAAAAGCGCGTCGCCCCAGTAAAGGTTGTAAGTGGGGCCAAATGCAAGGCTTACATTATCCATTAATTTAACTTCGGCCCCCAGATGAAACTTAAACAACTCACTGGTGGCATGATAAAAAGCGCCTTTGCTCACATGGTGCACTGTTACAGCAGCTTCGCCATGTATATTTTTACTCATCCTGAAAGAAGTGCCGGCACCATAACCAAATTGCCACAGTCTGGCGCCCGGACCCGTGCCCGCCCCAAAAGAAAATATATTGTGGAAGGCTTTTACACCAGTGCGGAAGCCAATATTGCCTGTAAATAGTTCGTCGCCGTATATTTCGAACTGATGAACCCCGCCTTTCACAATGCTGAGAAAACCAACGGGCACCCCGCTTGATTTATTTGAGTAGTTGAAAAAACCAAGCTGCGCACCGCTGACTTTATCGGCCAGATTAAAAAGACCAGCCTGAACCAGCACCGTGCCCTGAGGTGCGCTATTTACCATAGCGGATATCTGCACGATGTGTGTACCCGAATGAACAGAATTGATAAAGGAAGATACCTGTACCGCTTGTTTACCGTATTTAGCCAAATTACAGAACCCGGCCATCTCAAGGCCCTGCAGGGTGTCGCCAACCACATTGAGCATCCCCGCCTGAGCACTGCCCCGCAACGAGTGACGGGTTATATTCATAAATCCCGCAAAGCTGGCGCCTTTTACATCGCCGTTTACATTGGCGAAACCAGCGGCCTGAATGCCCTCTACTTTACCCATATTGAGATTCATAAAACCTGCTGCCTGCATACCCGACACGCGACGCCCAGTAATATTGAACATGCCGGCAAGCTGCACTCCATCAGCACTATCGCCCACAACGTTAAAAAATCCTGCTGCCTGTAAGCCCTTCATGCTTTTGCGGTTTACATTAAAAACGCCACCCACCTCCAACACCCTGTTGCCACGCGAACAACCTCCAAGTATATTGAAAGAGTAATCATTGTACACATTACCCGAAAGAATACCGTTACTGCCCACCGGAAGAAGATCTACAGAAAAAATTGTACACACTCAACATGGCCTCCAGAAGACAACGCAAAATACAAAGAGATAAACACCTACAAGAGGAAAACGATGTCATCATCGACCGGATCATCAG
>CALMNJ010000402.1 GCA_937868675.1 uncultured Bacteroidota bacterium
TTTGTAGGCATCAGCAAAATAAGAATCAATAACATTTTGCTTGAAGATTTGAACGAGAACGTAAAAATAAAGCAGGACTTCATGTTTATTGATGAACACTACTGCGGGGTAAGGCCCTTTGAGCTGCAGATTAAACTGAGCGACCCTACAAAAACAATCTGGGATTATGAAGTGATGCAACAAATTGCAAAAGTTGATGCGTTCATTAAAAAAGAATACGACCCTGCATTTTTAATGTCGCCGGCAGGTTTGGTAAAAGCCATTTATACAAATAGTCAGGCTCATAGTGGTAAGTCTTTTCCTGACAAAGATGAGTACGCTGAAATTGAAAAGCTTTTAAAGGACCATCGCAAAAACAAGGATCTCGAAAAACTAATCCGTAATGACGGGAAACTGGCACGTATTACCAGTAAAATAAGGGATATTGGCAGCATAAAAATAAACGAACACAACAAAAAACTGTCGGAATTTATGAGCCGGAACATAGACCCCGGGGTTTTAAAATTTGACATCACCGGAGCTGCTTACCTTATAGACCTCAATAACGAGTACATGGTGAGCAACATGCTTCAGGGGTTCTTTTTTTCGATCATCGTGATAGGAGTGCTCACCTTTTTTCTGCACCGCAGTTGGCGCATGGTGCTTGTGTTTATTTTACCGAACCTGATTCCACTCCTGATTATTGCCGGCATTATGGGCTTTGCCGGCGTGGAGTTAAAATCGGGCACTTCTCTTATATTCAGCATCGCCTTTGGCATTGCAACCGATGATACGATCCATTTTATTTCGCGCTTAAAGATAGAATTAGGTTATGGGAAAAGCCTAATGTATGCCTTTAAACGCACATATTTCGAAACCGGGAGGCCGATTATCTTAACCACATTTATTTTGCTGGGTGGTTTCTTAAGCCTTACCCTTAGTAACTTTCAAAGCACATTTTATTTTGGTTTTCTGATTTGTATTACAATTATTATCGCCGTGCTGGCCGATATTTTTCTGTTGCCCGTGTTGCTCTTTATTATTTATGGCAAGACAAAAAAATGAGGGATTACACGATTATAAAAACGTTGGATGGTTCACAAAGCATTCAAATAAAAGACACTGACGTTACTTTCCATTCGCGGCACGGGGCCGTTACCGATAGCCGGCATATTTTTATCAAAAATGGATTTGAATACGCCATCAGGGATAACAAAAACCCTGTCAGGATACTGGAGGTTGGCTTCGGAACGGGACTAAATGCGGCATTAACCGCTTTGGAGGCGGCAAAACAAAACACGTTAGTGTTTTACTGTGCCATTGAAAAATTCCCTTTACCCGAAACCATTTGCAGTAAGCTTAATTACGCAGCACACATTGGGGGCGATGGCTAGGCCATACTTGACCTTT